>QIAR01000046.1 GCA_003225595.1 Acidobacteriota bacterium
GAAGCAAAAGCCCGATCATTCCAACGACGATGAATCCCCATCCGACGATCAGGACCAGAACACGTTTCACGGCATCATTCATTCATCGTGTCTCGAAACTGGCATTCATTTTTCTAGGGCGTGGTAAAGATGTAGCTGAGCTACGTCCTCCTCCCAGACGCCAGATAGACTGAGAGCGTTCTCGAAATGGTGCTGAGACGACGCCAATTATTCCTTGCCCGGCGATTTGGTCTGTTGTCGCTTGCGCCACCACACAACAAGCATTACGACTACGATGAGCGCTATAGCGATGTCTGCCTGCTCCAGGTAATGCGTCAGAAGATCCCAATGCCGCCCAAACAGATATCCGATGGTAGAAATCACAGTTACCCACAGGGCGGCTCCCATTAGGTTAAAAGCCACAAATTTCCGCCAGGGCATGCGTAAAACGCCGGCGAGCGGCCCGGCGATGATTCGCATCCCAAAGATGAATCGGGCAAAGAAAATCGCTGCCGCGCCATATCGCTGAAAGAGCCGCTCCCCTTTCGTGAGCGCCCGACCCGGTACACGGAAGATATGCTGATAACGGTCGAGCAGCGGGCGCCCACCGTAGTAGCCAATGGCAAAACCCAGGTTGTCTCCCAGAGTGGCCGCGCAGGTCCCTATTAGGACGATGTAAGGAAGATGGAGTTCGCCCTCCGAGTAAGCCAGGAAGCTCGCCAGCAGTAGGACCGTTTCCCCCGGCACCGGAAGACCTGCATTCTCGAGCAGCAACGCAGCGGCCACGGCCCAGTAGCCGTAGTGGACAAGGTAGCCACGCAGCAGATCGAGAATGTTTTGCGCCATGCGTCAGGAGCGGGCGTTCGAAGCGAGAGTATCATCCCGCTCCGGCCCTTACGGAGTCGACAGCAGAAAATCAATTACTGCGCCATTGAAGTCCTTTGGTGTCTCTTCGTATGGAAGATGGCCAGCGCCTTCAATAACGACCAGTTCGCACTTCTTGAACTGTCGCCGCAGCGGCTCGGCGGAACTGGGGTAAACGGCGCGATCACGGCTTCCCCAGATCAGCAGGGTCGGGTAATCGCCTATTTTCGGCAGCACCGATTCCAGTTCCCGCAAGTCCATCGTCCAATGCCGCATGATGTGGAGCCCGTGCTCGAATGTGCCCGGAATCTTCAAGGGAGCCGAATACCCCTCAAGTGTGCCCGGTGGAATGCGGAGTGCGTCACCGTACATGCGCTTCAGCCAGTAGGCATAGGCGGAACGCATGCGGGCCAGAGTGAGGAGGAACAGAGACGACCCGATGCGGCTGCCGAGGAACAGCGCTAATCGCCGGCCGTGAGGCGACCAGGGATTCACAGGGGCTGCCAGGATCAGCCGCCTCAGCCGTTTTTGTGGAAGCTCGGAGGAGAGGAAAGCGAGCATCATGGCCACAGCTCCGCCATGAGAGGTGCCCAAAACGTCGAAGGAAGAGATTCCTGCCTCGTCCAAAAAGCGGAGAAGGCCCTCTGCTGTTGACCGAAAACTGCAGTCCACGTGAGAGGGACGGTCGGATAACCCGGTTCCCAGCAAATCTACAGCGTAAACGGTGGCGTGCTGGGCAAGTGCGGGGATGTTGAAACGCCAGGAAAAGGAATATCCCAAAAGGCCGTGTAACAGGACCAGCGGCGGTCCCGAACCGGCGCATAAGTAGCGCATTCGGGCGCCGTCAACGTCGGCCCAACACTCTTCAACACCTGGACATGTAGTGCCAGGCCGCATCACGGAGGAAGAATTTTCCGCGATTCTGCTAATCACCATCGCTTCTTTTTCTCGCGCAGACAACTCTTTCTCCGCAGAGGGAGTCTATATGAGTGATATCGCCTCTGTCGCTTCTGTATTGGGGAGCTTCGGCTCCCCGTCTTTTTTTGTCCAAAGAGCGGTCTCAATCTAACCCGCCAGTGCACCGAAGGGAGATCGAGAGGAACCGAATAACAACTAATCATTCAAGCCGCCCGTCGCTTCTTCCCCAATAATTTCTTGAGCACCCGGACCCCCCTGTCCACGTGCTTCTCCTGAAGCAGAAATGGAGGCAGGAAGCGCAAGACGGTATCCTGAGTGCTGTTGAACAGCACGCCTTCGGCAAGCGCTTGTTCGACGATGGGTCGTGCCGGGATGTCGAGTACGAGTCCTTGGATGAAGCCCCGGCCGCGGACTTCTTTCGCGGCAGCATAGGTTTCCGTGACTCTCTTCAACTCCTGCTGCAAATATGCGCCGACACGTGCCACGTTCTCCAGCAGGTTCTCTTCCTCAAGAATCGCCAGATATTCCAAAGCGACGCGGCAAGCCAGCGGGCCACCACCAAACGTGGTGCCATGCTGGCCAACGGAAATTGCCGATGCAAACTCCTCCCGGGCCAGGAACGCACCCAGCGGAATTCCCGCAGCAATCGGCTTGGCGATCGCCACGATGTCCGGCATCACGCCGAAAGTCTGAAAGGCAAAGATTGTGCCCATCCGTCCCAACCCGCATTGAATTTCGTCGAAGATGAGTGCGACACGGTGCCTGTCCGCCGCCGCCCGGCATTCCTGCAAGAATTCCACAGAACATTCGAGAATGCCACCCTCTCCGAAGATCGGTTCCAGCACGATGGCGCAGGTGTTGTCGCCAACGGCCGCTCGCAGCGCAACAACATCGTTGCGTTGAATGAAAGTTACCTCACCCAGTAACGGCTCGAATCCCTTCCGATACTTGTCTTGACCAGTCAATGACATAGACCCGAATGTTCGACCGTGGTATGAGCCCTGCAGGGCAACCAGTTCGGTTTTTGATTCGCCGCCAATCTTGTGCCCTGCCAAGCGCGCCAATTTGATCGAGCCCTCGATGGCCTCGGTCCCGCTGTTGGAAAAGAAAGCGCGTTGCAGCCCGGACTGACCGCACAGTTTTTCTGCAAGCCGGCCTTGGTACTCGTTGTAGTAAAGGTTCGAAAGGTGAATGACGCGCGCTGCTTGCTCGCGGGTAACCTTCACGATTCGCGGGTGGGCATGACCCAGAGCGTTTACTCCCAGCCCAGCCACGAAGTCCAAGTAGCGTTTCCCTTCGAGGTCGTAGAGAAACACGCCCTTGCCCCGTTCAATGGCAACCGGATAGCGGTCATAGGTCTGGATCAGAAAACGCCGTTCGCGTTCACTAATCTCCTCAAAGCTAGTCATGAGAGAAACCTGGGAAAACAGAATTCTAAACCCTCGCGTTCGTTGGCGATCCCCGGCGTACCAGCGTACTAAGGCATAACGTTTCAGTCAGATACGAAATAACAGAGATTCCTTCCAAAACACGTACCCGAATTGATCCTGTGCTTCTATAATCATGGAAGTCACTTTGTTGGTGTAACTTACGTCTCTCATTTATGGTTCCCCAGGTGGCATCTAAGTTGCTCAACCCCCATCGGGGCAGTCCAACTCACTCGATCCCCCAAAAGCTCGCGTCAAATCCGCAGTCCATGAACAAGGAATTTCAAGCCCGCTTCACTGCCCTGCTGCTGGGGCTTTTCACGGTGGCTGTGGCTGTTCTCTTCTGGATCAATTTCCAAAAAGAACGCGAGTTTCAGGTTCCATATGACGGCGTCTGGTGGGTTGAAAGCGGTGCAAGACTTGTTGCCGACCGAGTCGAACCCGATGGTCCCGGAGCAAGGGCGGGCATCAAGCAGGGCGACCAACTTGTGGCTATCAATAAGATCGAGGTCAAGAACACGCCGGGAGTTGTTCGGCAACTTTATCAGACTGGAGTATGGTCGAAAGCCACATACTCACTGGTGCGTCAATCCGTGGCACTGGACACGGAGCTCGTGCTCACACCCACCGATCGATCTTTATACGATTGGCTGCGCCTGATTGCGCTGATTTATTTGGGAATCGGCTTATATGTTCTGCTGCGACGTTGGACTGCACCCGGTTCTACCCACTTTTATATTTTTTGTCTGGTTTCGTTCGTCTTCTACTCGTTTCACTACACGGGGAAGCTCAATGAGTTTGACTGGATAGTTTACTGGGGCAATGTAGCGGCCTGGCTGCTCCAGCCTGCTCTATTCCTGCACTTCGTGTTGACGTTTCCTGAGCGGAGAGGTTTCGTCCGCAAGCACCGCTGGTCGATTTCATTGCTGTATGTGCCCGCGCTAATTTTGCTGGCGAGCCATGTATTGATTTTCAAGTTCGTAAAAGCCAGCGAGCGCCTCCGCTGGAACATGGATCGCCTTCAGATGGCCTACCTGGCAGCGTTTTTCGTGGCGGCGGCATCGGTGCTCTGGTACAGTTCTCGTCGCGCCAGCAAGCCTATCCTGAGGCAGCAACTGAAGTGGGTCACTCGCGGGACCATTCTAGCCATCACTCCGTTCACACTCTTCTACGTAATCCCCTACTTGCTGGGCTGGCTACCGACGACTGCTATGAAGGTGTCGGTGCTGTCGTTGGGACTCCTGCCGCTCACCTTCGGCTATGCCATCTTTCGCTATCGGCTGATGGATGTGGATCTGATTTTCAAACGAGGCATGGCCTATACGCTTGCCGCCGCAGCAGTGGTCGGGACGTATTTCGCTCTGGTCGCTGCGGTAGCCGAGTTAGTCCACACCCGGGTTCCCAATTCCGGTCGTGTCGGTCTCATCCTGGCCATAGTGATTACGGCTGTGTTGTTCGACCCGCTTCGCAAGTGGATCCAGGATCGCCTCGACCAGTTCTTTTACCGGACCCGTTACGACTACCGGAGAACATTGATTGAGTTTGGCCGTGAATTAAGCACGGAGACCGATCTCGACACCATGCTTACTTCAGTTGTAGATCGGCTCTCGCGAACACTGCTGGTGGATCGCATGGCAATTTTCCTGTCCACCGGCGAAGCTCCGCAGCAGCAGTTCGTACTGGCCAAGTCCTTCGGTATGGCCGAAACCAGCGGGCTTGACCTGAGCTTTCTCAGCGTGCAACGGCCCGAACTGAAAATGGGGCATCTGTTTTTCGACAACACCCATCAAGTACCCCGAGAAGCCTCCGCTGCCCAGCAAGCGATCTCCCGACTGGACTTGAACTATTACATCCCCTGCCGCTCGCAGCACACGACCGTCGCAGTGCTTGGTCTAGGCAAAACGATCGAAGGCGACTTCCTCACCAGCGAAGATGTGGAGTTACTGGAGACGCTGGCGGGCTACATCGGGATCGCCATCCAGAATGCGCGGCTGTACGCCTCGCTCGAACAGAAGGTTGCGCAATACGAGCGTCTCAAGGACTTCAATGAGAATATCGTGGAGTCCGTCAACATCGGTGTGCTGGCGGTGGATCTGGCGGACCGAATCGAGTCCTGGAACTCGCAGATGGAAGTCATGTACGCCTTGCCGCGCTGGCAGGCCCTGACCCGCCCCTTGGGTGAAGTCTTCCCGGCCGATTTTGTGGAAGAGTTCTATCGTGTCCGGCAGAACGCCGGCATCCACAATTTGTACAAGTTCCGCCTGGCCACGCCGACCGGTGAAACTCGCATCGTCAACGTCGCCATCACTCCGCTGGTCACCAAGAAGTTCAACGTTATTGGCCGCCTGATCATCATGGACGACATTACCGAGCGCGTAGAACTGGAAGCCCAGCTCTCTCAGTCCGACAAACTTTCGTCTATCGGTTTGCTGGCTGCTGGTGTGGCCCACGAGGTAAACACACCGCTTGCGGTCATCTCCTCCTACGCGCAGATGCTCTCGAAACAGTTGCACACTGACCCGCAGAAGAATGCGCTTTTGGAGAAGATCACGCGTCAAACCTTCCGCGCCTCAGAAATCGTGAACAATCTGCTTAACTTTTCGCGCACCAGCGGTACCGAGTTCAGGGATGTTGACCTGAATAAAGTAATAACGGATACCTTGGCACTGCTCGAGCACCAGTTCAAGACTACCAAGATCCGGGTGCAGGACGAACTTGCCGAACGCCTGCCGCTGATTCAGGGCAACACCGGTCGACTGCAGCAAGTCTTCCTCAACTTGTTCCTGAATGCCAAGGACGCGATGCCAAATGGCGGCACCCTCCGGATTGCCACTTCGAATGGGGAGGGCGTCAGTGTCGTCATTTCCGACACCGGCACCGGTATTGCCCAGGAGTACATTCAGCGCATCTACGATCCGTTCTTCACCACGAAGACATCCCCCAGGGAAGGCCAAAGCCGCGGTACAGGTCTGGGCCTTTCGGTTACTTACGGCATTATCCAGGAACATGCGGGAAAGATTCGCGTCGAGAGCCGCCCCGGCGAAGGAACTACGTTTTACCTGGATTTCCCGATGACCAGGAAGGCTGTCAATGTCTGAACTCGCCATCGTTTCGCGCCGCAACTTGAGCGAGGTGCCCTCGTCATCGACCGGCACGGTATTGATCATCGATGATGAAGCGGAGATCCGGGAATCGTTGCAAACACTGCTGGAATTGGAAGGCTATGACGTGGAAGCCGCCGGCAGCGGCGAAGAGGGTCTCGCTCGCGTTGAGGAGCGGCCCTTCGACCTGGTTCTGCTCGACCTCGCGCTACCAGATCGAAATGGGATGGAAGTGCTCGCCCACCTACGAGCTCACGATGCTCAGCTTTGCATCATCATGATCACTGCCTACGGGACCGTCGAGAACGCAGTGAAGGCAATGCAGTTTGGGGCATCCAATTTCATTCAGAAGCCTTGGGACAACGAAAAGCTGTTGGCCGATGTGCGAGCGGCCGTAGCGTGGCGCCGAGCAGAGGAAGAAAATATCCAGCTCAAGCGCGCCCTCAAGCAGCGCTACAACTTCGAAAACATCGTGGGAAAAAGCGAGCCAATGCTCAAGATTTTCGATCTGGTCGCGCAAGTCGCGCCCAGCCGCTCCACGGTGCTGTTGCAAGGGGAAAGTGGAACCGGCAAGGAACTCATTGCCAAAGCCATCCACTTGAATTCACCGCGTCGCGACCGGCCGTTCGTTCCGGTAAATACCGGTTCCATGCCGCCGGATCTGCTGGAATCCACGCTCTTCGGCCACGTCAAAGGTGCTTTCACCAGCGCCATTGCGTCCAAGAAGGGCCTGTTTGAAATCGCCGATCGCGGAACACTGTTTCTAGACGAGATCGGCACCATGAGCATGGAAACGCAGAGCAAGATCTTGCGCGTGCTCCAGGATCGCAAGTTCATGCACCTCGGTGGTGTGCACGAACTCCAAGTGGACGTCCGCATCATCGCAGCCACCAATGTCAACCTGCAGCAAATGGTGCGCGACGGCAAGTTCCGCGAGGATCTCTTCTACCGCTTAAACGTCATCACCGTGGACCTGCCGCCGCTGCGTCAACGCAAGGAAGATATTCCTCTGCTGGTGGAATTCTTCCTCAAAAGATATTCAGAAGAAAACGAGAGGCCGTTGCGCCGGGTCACCACCGAAGCACTGCGCCCGCTCCTGGCCTATTCCTGGCCTGGTAACGTTCGGGAACTGGAGAATGTCATTGAACGCGCGGTCGTGCTTTCCTCCGGCGCCGAAATCAGCATTGATCTTCTCCCTGACCATATCGCGGGCAGGGGCACGCCATTCCCCGTGCTGGAGCACCGCCCCGACGCCTCGTTGTTCGACATCATGGAGGACTGCGAACGGCGCATCATTACCGGCATGTTGGAAAAATGCCGCTGGAACCAAACCGAGGCCGCCGAGCGCTTCCGTGTGCCGCTCTCCACTTTGAATCAAAAGATCAAGCGGCTGAACATTGAGATCAAGAAGAAGGGACGGGAGTAGAAGCTCTCAACTCTCAGCCCT
The DNA here is from genome assembly GCA_003225595.1 of Acidobacteriota bacterium. Taxonomy (GTDB): domain Bacteria; phylum Acidobacteriota; class Terriglobia; order Terriglobales; family Acidobacteriaceae; genus Gp1-AA124. The sequence continues at coordinate 7,737 of QIAR01000046.1, forward strand.
CAGCTCTCAGTGTTCAATCCCTCATCTCTTTTCACGCTCCATCGCAGGCGCTGCTCTCTTCCTTGATGGTGATTGGCATCCTCCACGGTACTGCGACCGGTAAGTAGTTGGTTCCTGGAGTCTGAAAGCTGAGAACTGACGGCTGAAAGCTTCCTTCGCCTCTGCTATAGTTCCGACAGAACGGGCACGGCATGATGGCACGGCCGCGTTTTCACATAGCATGGAACTGATTTCTCCTACTGACTTCGCCATAGACTTCGCCAGAGATAAAGTCCAGGCCGTTCAGGACTATGCTCTTCTGGCCGCCCGCTCGGTCACCAACCTGTTCCGCCGCCCACTCTACGTAGCCGATATGATCCAGCAGGCAGACCTGATCGGTGTAGGATCACTTCCCATCGTCGTACTCACCGGATTCTTTATTGGGGGTGCACTGGCGCTGAATAGCGCAAACACTTTGCAAAGGTTTGGGTCGCTGTCCCTTATCGGGCAACTGGTGGCGGTGGGAATGGTGACTGAGTTGGGGCCGATAATTACCGGGCTCATGGTGTCCGGCCGGAATGCTTCTGGTATGGCCAGCGAACTGGGATCCATGGTCGTGACCGAGCAAATTGATGCCATGCGGGCCCTGGGCACGGACCCGACAAAAAAGCTGGTAACCCCGCGGGTTATATCTACTGTCTTCATGCTTTTTTTCCTGACCATCATCTCGGATGCTTGTGGACTGGCCGGGGGCGGGGCGGTATCCAGCCTGATGTTCGGCATGGACTGGCATCAGTACTGGAGTACCGCGTGGCAGATTCTGGTGTTTCGCGATGTCTTTACTGGCTTGGTGAAACCCGTGCTTTTCGGCTTCATCATCGCCACCGTCGGTTGTTACTACGGACTCTCCGCTCGCGGAGGCACGCAGGGTGTGGGCCGTGCGACTACCCAAGCCGTAGTCGCATCCTCGATTCTCATTATCATATTGGATTTTTTCATCACCAGGCTAGTGATGACAATTTTTGGCTATAGATGAGCGATGACCGCACCCCCGATCCCGGTCGAAAGTGCTCTGAAATCTTCGCAGGATGCCTCCTCGCCCGCCATCGTATTTGAGCAAGTCTCCATCGCCTTCGAAAGGAAGCCGGTGCTCGATGGAATTTCCTTCCACCTCGCGAAGGGCGAGACTAAGGCCATTTTCGGAGTAGCGGGTTCAGGAAAGAGCACAATCCTGAAGCTCTCGCTGGGGCTGCTAAAGCCGGATGATGGGCACATCTATGTGCTGGGCGAGGACGTAACTGAGCTGAGCGAAGAAGCGCTATTTGATCTGCGGCGCAAGATCGGTATGGTCTTTCAGGAAAGCGCGCTTTTTGATTCGCTCACAGTGCGAGAAAACGTTGCATTCCGACTCTTCGAAGAAGGCAATGTGTCTGAAGACGAAATCGAGCGCCGCGTGCGGGAGGCATTGAGCTTTGTGGAGTTGGAACACACGGTGGACATGTTTCCTTCAGAGCTTTCCGGCGGAATGCGCCGGCGCGTGGCCATCGCACGGGCAATCGTCACACAACCGGAAATTATCCTTTACGACTCACCTACTGGCGGCTTGGACCCGGTGACTTCGAACACTATCATTGAGCTAGTCGTGAAACAGCGGGATGTGTATAAGACCAGTTCCCTTCTCGTCACTCACCGACTGCAAGATGCCTTCACCATGGCCAACCACTATTTCGATCGAAAGGCTAACCAGATGAAGCCGCTGCCACCAGGCGCTCGCGGGGAAGTGCCAATGGGCTTCCTTATCCTGCGCGACGGCAAAGTGATCTTCGATGGGGATGTGCACGAATTAGCGCAGTCTAAGGATGAGTACATCCGAGAGTACATTTCGTAGGCTTAAGCAGTCGGCCCAGTATTTGCAGGCCAGATCGTTCGAGGCTTGAAAGCCACGCGATGACGCCTTCAGAAAACTAACTGGCCTTCGCAACCGCGGCTTCTGCCATCATCTTGCGTCGCGCGGAGACGCGCTCTTCGAACTGTTTCAGGTGCTCGCGTCCCTTTTCCGAGCCGTTGATCAGTTTTTCTGTGTTGGCCATGAACTCCGGCATCTTCATCTTCTCACGCAACTCTTTAAGGAACGGGCTCACCTTGGCGAACATGACAAACATCTCGCCGCAGAAACTGGTTTCCATGAACAAGTCCTCGTTCAGGGCTCCATTCAGGACGAGCGAAGCCGCGATCTCCCAATAACCAACCACCTGGCGCGCCCAACCACTCTCCTGGCTGCCGAGTGCCATCCCGACGTTGAACAAGTCGTCGGCGCTCTCTGGCCAGAATGTTACAGACCACCATTTGCGGGCTTTGCGCATTTCCGCCTCGCGCCGCAGGTCGTAAAGCTGCAGGATCAATTGGGCATCGGCAGCAGTAACGGGCTTCTTTGATTCCATCAGAACCTCCGGATCAATTCGTAGTTCGACAATTGTAATTTGGGAATTTGATTTGGTCAGCTCTTATCGAACCGTCCAGCTCGATGGCTCTTGAAGACTACAAATTGCCCCTTAGGAATCGGAGTTTACCCGACCGGCGCCGGCTCCAGCGGCCTTGAATATTCGCACTCCTTATTCGGACAGGCAATTACCGGACCCGCCTTCAGCATCTTCTCCACCAGATACTCATGGCCGCAGTCGGGACACTTTTCGGCGATGGGCTTATTGGCTAAGGTGAATCTGCACTTCGGGTAATTACTGCATCCGTAGAACGTGTTCCCCTTGCGCGCCCGTTTTTCCACCAGTTCACCATCCTTGCACTGCGGGCAGTTCATTCCGATGTAGTTCTGCTTGACGTACTTGCAATCCGGATACCCGCTGCAGGCGGTGAACTCGCCGTAACGCCCGTGCCGGATCATCATGTTGCGGCCGCACTTGGGGCAGAGTTCATCGAGCGGAATATCGGGAACCTTCTTGCCCTGATCGAGCCTGCGTGTGGTCTTGCAGTCAGGATATCCCGTGCAGGCCATGAATTGGCCGAAGCGTCCGCGCTTCAGCACCATCACGCGGCCGCAGTTCTCGCAATACTCCTCCTGCGAAGTTTCCTGCATGTCGGCCGAATCGAGATCCGGCAGATCGATGGGATTTTCTTTGGTAAACGTGCAACTGTTGGGATCGTTTTTATCGTAGGAGCTGCAGGCGAAGAAGGACCCGTGCTTGCCCCATTTGATCACCAGCGGTGAACCACAACGCTCGCATTTTTCGTCCGTCGGCTTCTCCATTCGCTTGATGTTTTCCATGTGCTTCTCGGCGTAATGGAGGTCCTTCTCAAATTTCTTGTAGAAGTCGGCGAGAGCGTCGGTCCATTTCTCCTTGCCTTCTTCGATTTCGTCGAGTTCCTCTTCCAGACGCGCGGTGTACTGGACATCGAAGATGTCGGGGAAGTTCTCTATGAGTAGATCGGTGACTACCAGACCTATTTCCGTTGGAACGAATTTCCCGCCAATCTTCTGCACGTACTGGCGTTCCTGAATCGTGCTAAGAATGGCCGAATAGGTGGAAGGCCGCCCGATTCCGCGCTCTTCCAATTCTTTCACCAACGAAGCTTCGTTATAGCGCGGCGGCGGCTCCGTGAAGTGTTGCTCCGGTTTGAGCGCCTTCAACGTCAGTTTCTGCCCGGCTTCGAGTGGCGGCAGCTTGTGCTTCAGTTCTTCTGCTTCTTCGTCCTTGCCTTCCTTCGATTCCTCGTAGACTTTCAGGAAGCCGTCGAACTTGAGCACAGATCCCGTCACCCGGAACCAGAAGGTTTCGTTCGCGGTCTTGGCGTCAATATCGACTGTAGTCTGATCGAAAACCGCCGGACTGATTTGAGACGCGACAAAACGCTGCCAGATCAGCTTGTAGACTTTGTATTCATCTTCTTTCAAATACTGCTTGATCTGGTCGGGATTGCGGAAAGCCGAGGTCGGACGGATGGCCTCGTGCGCTTCCTGAGCCAGCTTCTTCGATTTGAACGTGTTCGGCGTTTCCGGCAGGTAAGTGGGGCCGTACTGGGTCCCGATCAGCTCCCGTACCTCAGCCAGGGCATCGTTCGAGACGCGTGTGGAGTCGGTACGCATGTAGGTGATGAGTCCGACCAGTCCTTCCTCACCCAATTCCACACCCTCGTAAAGCCGCTGGGCGATCATCATGGTGCGCTTTACGCTGAAGCGCAGCTTGCGGGATGAGTCCTGCTGAAGTTTGCTGGTGGTGAAGGGCGGGGCCGCGTTGCGCCGACGTTCTTTTTTATCGACTGAGCGGACGATCCAGTTAGCTTTCTCCAGCGCTGCGCGAATTTTCTCTGCTTCCTCGGCATTCGTGACTTCAATCTTCTCCTCACCCTTTCCCAGGAAACGAGCATCGAAGGCCGGGGGCTTGGAGGCGGAAAGGTGAGCATCGATTGTCCAGTATTCTTTCTTTTCGAACGCCTTTATTTCACGCTCGCGCTCAACGATCAACCGCACGGCGACGGTCTGCACGCGACCGGCGGAAAGCCCACGCCGCACCTTGTCCCACAATAGCGGAGAAACCTGGTATCCCACCAAGCGGTCGAGCACGCGCCGTGCCTGTTGCGCATCTACCAGATTGCGATCGATATCGCGAGGATGCTCAAAGGCGTCACGCACTGCACGCTGGGTAATCTCGTTGAACGTGACGCGCCGGATGCGCTCACTGTCCGCATTTTTTTTCTTCTTTCTCTTTTTGCCATCAAAACCGTTGCCGAGTTCTTCTGCCAGGTGCGCGGCGATCGCCTCGCCCTCGCGGTCCGGGTCAGGCGCCAGGTAAATTTTGTCTGCCGAGGTGGCCAGCTTCTTCAGTTTCCCGACGACCTTCTCTTTGCCGGGAATGATGATGTATTCCGTGTCGAAATCGTTATCAACGTCGACTCCCAGGTTGCTCTTCGGCAGATCCTTGACGTGGCCAAGAGAGGCCTCGACCGTGTAACCCTTTCCCAGATACTTCTGGATGGTTCTTGCCTTGGCAGGCGATTCGACAATGACTAGACCTTTGGTCAATTTTCCCTCAGTTGAGATATTCCTTTTTTCGAAGCTAGCACGAATAGGAGGAAGGCAACAAGTTACTGCAAGCACGCTCTTAGCTATCAGCTCTCAGTTTGCGAATCAGCGAGGAGAGCATCCGCTTGACTTCTACGACTTCCAGTTCAAGTCTCTGATAATCCGGGGAATTCAGGAAATCGAGATCTCGTGCTAGGAGCAGGTGATATTCCAGTTCGCTGGCGGATCCCATAGCGATCTGAAGAAACCGACCCAGTTCGCTATCGCCCTTCCTGCAACATCCCTCAGCAATATTGGCTCCGATTGAGGCGGAGGATCGCCGCGTTTGACTGGTCAGCCCATACACTTCATCTCTGGGAAATGCCTTGCTGTATCGGTAGATGTCGAGAGTCAATGCGTGAGCCTTCTCCCAGACTTTTAGATTTTTGAAGCTTTGCAACCCATATGCTCCAATGACGCTCTTCTTGCTGACAGCTGAAAGCTGACGGCTGATAGCCGAGAGCCGACAGCTAAAAGATCTTCACAAAATTCTTTCCCGGCAATTGCCTCACTTTCCCCGCTAGTTCCAATTCGAAGAGCGCGGCAAATATTTCAGATGAGGACAGTTCTGGCTCTAATCGCTCCACCACCTCGTCGATGTGCGTGGATTCGTCCGCTTTCAACAGAGCGAATATCTTTTTTTCGTGGGGAGCCAGTTCCCCCTCTTCCCCGAATAGAGATGCGGTTCCCGCTGGTTGCGATTCAGGGGTGGCCGGCGTCAACAGAAGTCGCACCTCTGTCGGCAGTTCCTCCCACACGTCTTCCCAAGTCGCAACCAATTTGGCCCCCTGCTTGATCAGTGTGTTTGGTCCCCAGGAGTTCTTGTTGGTCACGTTGCCGGGAACAGCGAAAACATCACGATTTTGCTCCAGCGCACAACGGGCGGTGATGCGTGTGCCGCTGTACTCGGCTGCTTCCACTACCAACACGCCCACCGACATGCCGCTGATGATCCGGTTGCGGATAGGAAAATTTTGTGGGAACGCAGACGTGCCGATAGGAAATTCCGATATGAGCGCTCCACCCAGGGCCAGGATCTGCTCCGAGAGACGCGAATTCTCTTTCGGATAAATGACGTCAATCCCCGTCCCGAACACCGCCACAGTCTTGCCTTTGGCAGCAATGGCGCCGCGATGACCAGCCGTGTCCACACCTCGTGCCATTCCGCTGATAATCACCAGGCCATGCGCGGCCAGATCACACGCCAGTCGCTCGGCCATTCCCGAGCCGTAGGGTGTAGGATGGCGCGTTCCTACCAGGGCAATGCCTGGCTGCGAAATTACTTCCACTTGCCCGCGCACGTACAACACTAACGGCGGATCATAAATTTGCTTGAGTTGCTGCGGGTAGCAGGAATCATCGATCGTGACAATTTCCACACCCGCCGCAGTAGCTCGCGCCATTTCTTCCCGCGCCAGTTCCATCGATTTTCCCGTAGCCAGCGACTGTGCCGCGCTGGCGAGAATGCCCGTAGCTTCCAGTTCCGTAAGTGAGGCCCGGAATACAGCTGCCGCACTTCCCAAGTGCTCCACCACGCGTCGCGCGCGCGTTGGACCCAGACCAGGCGTCAACCAGAGCGCAAGCCATTCGAGCGTGGGTTCTTCTTTCGTTTTCACGACCGCTGAACCTGCCGCCGACACCACCACCTCCATGATCGCGGACTCTACACACCGCATGTAGATGCGTCAAGGTAACCGCGCACATCTGTTTGTTAGAATCGAACACTGTGCCCATGAGCCGACTCCGGATTTCGGCGATTTCGTACCTCAACACTGCGCCTCTGATGTGGGATTTCGAGCATGGCAGCGCAGGCGCTGATTTCGACCTTTCCTATACAATTCCTTCCGCGTGCGCCGGCGAATTAGGCGCGGGGACAGCCGATATAGGCATTATTCCGTCCGCCGCCTACACCAACATCCCGGATCTTGTCATCTTGCCCGGAGTTGCAATCGCCTCACGCGGCGCCGTGCGATCCATTCTGCTGGTCAGCAAAGTTTCGACGGAGAACATGCGAACCATTGCTCTCGACACCTCCTCTATAACGTCTGTCGCGTTGACCAAGGTGCTGTTCGAAAAGTGGCTGGGTGGAGGACGCCAATTCACTCCCATGGAGCCGAACCTCAACAAAATGCTCGAAGAACACGACGCCGCCCTGGTCATCGGTGATCCCGCTCTCCAGGTGGACCGTTCGCGTTATCTGATTTTCGATCTGGCCGAAGAATGGGTGCGGCGGACAGGCAAGCCGTTCGTTTTCGCTTTCTGGGCGGTACGCCGTGCGGCTCTTAAGGGCAGGAGCCACCTTGACCCGGCGAGCACGTTTCAGCAATCGCGCGATCACGGATTGGAGGCGGCGAGCCTCGATGCCCTGGCCCGCCAATGGTCCCCCAGGTTGGCGATCACGGAAGACGACGTCCGCAGCTATCTAACGGAAAACATTCACTACTATCTCGATCCGGACTGCCTGGAAGGACTTCAGCTCTTCTACCAATATGCGGAAGAGTGCGGAGTGCTACCGGCTGCGCCCGCATTGCGGTTCCTGGATGTCTCAAAGCGGGACATTCCAAAGCTCGTTACTACCTGAGCTCCGCAACACGGTGCGGCCACTCCGCCGCAAACTGCGTCTAAGGTCTTATGGACCCTCGCCTCCTTTCTGTCGTCGCAGCATCTCACGCCTTGCTCTGGCTGCGTCGATTGGGTGGGCCCGGTCTCATTCTCCTAGGGCTCGCGGACAATTCCGTGATTCCGATGCCAGGAAGCATGGATGCGCTCACCATCTGGTTGGCCGCAAGTCACCGCGACTGGTGGCCTTACTACGCATTTATGGCGACGGCCGGGGCCGTTCTTGGCGGATACATCACTTATCGACTGGCACGCGAAGGTGGCAAGGAGACGCTTGAACGCAAGCTATCCAAGGACAAAGCTGACAAGCTCTACAAAAAATTCGAGCGCTGGGGATTCTGGGCTGTCACGCTGCCTGCGATACTGCCACCACCGTTCCCCATCGTGCCCGCGCTGCTAGCTGCGGGGGCTATGCAATACTCCCGTAAGAAATTTCTGGGTGCCTTGGCGGTCGGCCGTGGAATCCGCTTCACCATCGTGGCCTTTCTCGGGGAACGGTACGGTCGCCACATCGTCCGTTTTTTCTCCAGCTATTACAAACCGGCACTTATTATTCTCATCGGGCTGGCCCTCATTGGAGGAATTGTCGCCTTAGTCGAATACTTGCGATTCCGAAGCCACAAAGAAGACAAGCACTCTGAGCGGGTGGCCAGCCACAAGACGGCGTGAACCGTCATCTGAGTCTTGGAAGCAGCCCAGTGCTCAATTAGAATTGTTGACGTGGGGACCCGGCCATGACCCTGACCAAGCAGCAAGCCCTTGATCTGTTCCAGTCCGATGACCTGATCGGCATCGGCATGGAAGCCGACGCGGCGCGGCGCAGGCTGCACCCCGAGGGCGTGGTCACCTACATCATCGACCGTAACATTAACTATACGAATTTCTGCACCGAGTACTGCACCTTCTGCGCCTTCTATCGGCCACTCAAAGGCCCACGCGCGAAAGAAGGGTACATTCTCGATTTCGAAACCATCTATGACAAGATCCGCGAAACCGTCGAACTTGGCGGTACCGGGCTTCTGATGCAGGGCGGTCTGCATCCTGACCTGAAGATCGACTGGCACGAGACCATGCTGCGCGGCATCAAGCAGCGTTTTCCCAAAGTTCACCTGCACTGCTATTCCGCCTCGGAGATCATTGCCATCGCGGAATACAGCGGGCTGACTATCCGCGACACCATCGCTCGGCTACGCGATGCCGGACTCGATTCAATTCCAGGTGGCGGCGCTGAAATTCTCGACGACGAAGTTCGCTATCGAATCGCTCGCCTGAAGTGTCTCACCGATGATTGGCTGAATGTCCATCGTACGGCGCATCAGCTCGGCATGCGCACCACTGCCACCATGATGTTCGGCGTAGGAGAGAAGCTCGATCACCGCGTGAATCACTTGCAGCGCCTGTACGAGCTACAGGACGAAACTGGCGGATTCACCGCATTCATCCCCTGGACGTTCCAGCCAGCGAATACCGCGCTGGGCGGCCGTCATTGGGACGAGGCTACCGCAGTTGAGTATCTGAAGATGCTGGCGATCTCGCGACTGTATCTTTCGAATTTCCAGAACGTGCAATCGAGCTGGGTCACGCAGGGATTGAAGGTCTGCCAGCTTGGTCTGCGCTTTGGCGGCAACGACGTCGGATCGGTGATGCTGGAAGAAAACGTGGTGCGTGCCGCTGGTGTCACCAATTGCACTACAGAAGAAGAATTGCGCCGCATCATTCGCGACGCCGGGTTCAAGCCGGTTCAGCGGGATACGTTGTATAGAACGTATTTCCTCAATTAGCCGCAGCACCTCGAAGCCGAATCGAGCATCTCACCACCAAGCTTGTCTGCGACGCCCCGACCGTTTTGTTAACTCCCCATAAGCTTTGAGATTACAGCCTTGTTTCCGACCGGCAAACGCGAAGCATCTTAGTCGGGTAAAATAGTGCGTTTGTGTTTTCGAGGTCGAGCAAGCTTGGTGAACAGCGCGCCAATTTCGCACCTTGCAGCCGTGGTCATTTTGGCCGCACCCCGCGGCATCGGGCAATACATCCGCCAGCACTTCTTTGATAGAACTTTTCAGGGCCTCTACCACGCCAACGCTTTCGACCTGGCGTTGCTGATTCCCTATTTCGTGGTGCTCGTGTTGCTGGCGTCTTACGGTGTGCACCGCTACACTCTCGTCTACCTCTACTACAAGAACAAAAAGAATCGCATCACTGATCCGCCAGCATATTTTCCCGATCTGCCGCGGGTTACGGTTCAGCTTCCAATTTTCAACGAGCAGTATGTGGTGGATCGCCTGCTGGACGCGGTGTGCCGGCTGAATTACCCACCAGAGAAAATGGATATTCAGGTGCTGGACGATTCCACCGACGAAACTATGGGGGTGGCGCGCACTCTTGTGGAACGCTACGCCGCGTTGGGGAATCCTATTTCTTACCACCACCGCATTAATCGTGAGGGCTTCAAAGCTGGGGCGCTGGCCGAAGGATTGAAAACAGCCAAAGGCGAGTTCATCGCTATTTTCGATGCCGACTTCGTACCGCCGGAAGATTTTCTTCTGCGCACCATCCATCACTTCGTCGATCCGAAAGTCGGAATGGTGCAGACGCGCTGGACCCACATCAACCGGCACTATTCATTCCTCACGGAAGTGGAAGCCATTCTGCTCGACGGGCACTTCGTACTGGAGCACTCCGGGCGGGCGCGCAGCGGCCTCTACTTCAATTTCAACGGCACAGCGGGCGTGTGGCGCCGTCGCGCCATCAACGAAGCCGGTGGCTGGCAGCACGATACTTTG
>QIAR01000357.1 GCA_003225595.1 Acidobacteriota bacterium
TCGCTAGCTCGTAAATCCGCTCGCCGTGCCACCATGGCACGACCCGGTCAGACCGGCCATGAATGACAAGTACGGGACGGTGCACGCGGCGGATATAGGCGGCGTTGTCAAATTTCTCCCAGGGCAGCAGGCGCACGTGGGTGAACACGCGAAAGGCGGAGAGGAAAGGTGCTTCGACGATCAGGCCGGCGACGGAGCGAGTGGCGGCGAGATGAATCGCGGCCGCGCACCCAAGGGAACGTCCGAAAGAGATAATTCGGTCCCGCGAGACATGCAATGTGCGCGTCACGTATTCGTACGCCGCGTCTACGTCTTCGTAGAGCGACTTTTCGCAGGAGACGCCCTGGCTAGTCCCGTAGCCGCGATAGTCGTAGGCGAAGACGGCGAAACCGGCCCTTCGAAGCTCGTTCAGCATGGGCAAGTCGTCGCCAAGGTCTTCGGCATTGCCGTGGCTGAAGAGTAGTGTGTAACGCGCTGACACGTTGGGGAGGTAAACGGCCGAGATGTTTACCTGCCCGGACGTCAAGATTAGAGGCTGGACGCTACTGGACGCCGCGAGATCCGACAGCCGATAACTCGATGGGTGTGGCTGGAAAATGATGCGATCAGACAGCAACGCGAGCACAACGAGCGCAATGTATGCGACGACCGAAAACAGAAGCAGCATACGCAACATACGCCTCAAGGAATCCTCATCCGGCACAGACGAACGCGATAGTTGAGCTGGTGTAGGTTTTGCTTGATTCTCCGTTCCACAATATCGAAGACCACAGCCAAGAATGGGTTCATTGTAGCCGTTCGATACGTACAACCGAAAGCTAGCCGGCTCTGAGATCGACATTGCGAAACGCAAGAACGTCATCCCGCATAATGCTTTCGCAGTGGATTCCGAGCTGAGGCCCATCTCAGACATTCGGCGCGGGCCTGAAAACCGGCGCCAATACCCGACGCCGTCTTCTGAATCGCCCGGCTCATACAGGCTCTTGACAGCTTACACAGCTTTGCTAGAATGCCGTACGCGGCCCTCGGGCAAGGATAATCACTTCTTTGCCGTTACTGCGCAGGTATTTCAAAACCGGCAGGAAATCGCCGTCACCCGACAAGACAATGACGCGATCAAAATTCTCCTTTTCCTTCATAAGATAGAAAGCCATTTCCACATCGCAGTTCGCCTTTCGGCGGGTGGTGCCGTCGTCTTGTTCATAGAGCTTTACGGGTTTGAGATACAGCTCATAACCAAACTTTTGCAGCTTGAGATAGAATCGGACGCGCTGCAAATGGCGACTGATAAGCAGCAATGCTGCATCGTTCATGTGTTTGCCGCGCTCCTGTATGAAATGGGTTACATGCCGCTCCAATTGTTCTATGGGAACCATTTCGTTCTCCAGGTAATCGTATTTGAAGGTATGCGTTTCTACGCCCCCGAAGTAGAGCACCCGAGTAATCCCGTATTTCTCCTTCAAATATTTTAAGAGCTTCATAGTCTATTTTCCAACCTAGACTTTTCTCTCCACCGTAGAAGAGATTCGAGGCATCGATGAAGGCGAAAGTCTTCTTTGAGTTAGTGTTCACGAATGTGCGGTTGGCTTTTTTAGGGGGGCTGTCACCAAAGAGGCTTAGGCAGGCAAAACTGAGGGAGGCGGCATAATGTCAAAATTATGCCAAACGAGACTTTTTAAATTTGCAGCGAGTTAATAACCGAATCAGAGCCACAGTTCGACCAAGCGTAGTACCAGCAGGTAAGACAGATCATGGCATTCATCTATATATGGTAGCCATGAAAAAGAAATAGACAAGGGGATAGTTTTCGAAGGGCACGCCGCAGGCAACTAAGTCAGGTCCGAATTAAATTCAAGAGCGAAAGCCCCCGCTATCAACGTCCGCGCCTGGCTTCATCTGCATCCTCGGCGAGATCTCGCGTCAGCTCCAAGAACGCCGGAGGCACCGGCCGATGAAAAGTCCCATATCGGTGAGAAACTTCAGAGCTCCCTTCGCAGGGCTCCTTGTGAATGGCAAATCGATCGGTAGCTAGGCTGCTTTGGTGGCTGCCTTTGCTTGGAACCTGGTGGTGGTATGCGTTTCGACTCGATAACCCGAGTTTCCCTCGACAATCTGCGACCATTGTTGAGCTTGTTCTCTGCGGACTTGGCGATTGACTTGGGTACGGTGAACACGCGGGTCTATGCCCGGGACAAGGGCATCGTGGTCAACGAGCCCTCGGCCGTTGCGCTCGACAACCGTACCGGCGAAGTCCAGGCGGTCGGCAAGGAAGCTAAGGAGATGTTGGGCCGTACGCCCGGCAATCTCAGGGTTGTCAAGCCCATGAAAGACGGCGTGATCGCCGACTTCAAAGTGACCGAGAAGATGCTTAACTACTTCATCCAAAAGGCGCAGCAGCGCAGGACACTCGTGCATCCCCGCATCATCATCAGCATCCCTTCCGAGATCACGCAGGTGGAAAAGCGCGCCGTGACAGATGCGGCCTACCGTGCCAAGGCCGCTGAAGTTCACCTGGTGGAGCAGGCGATGATGGCCGCCATTGGCGCCGGTCTGCCCGTAACGAAGCCGGGCGGCAACATGGTGGTGGACATCGGCGGCGGCACGAGCGACGTCGCTGTCATCTCGCTCTCCGGCATCGTCTATTCGCGCTCGCTCCGCACCGCCGGCAATCACATGGATGAAGCCATCATGAATCATGTGAAGAGAAAACATAACCTGCTGATTGGGGAACGCACGGCGGAGCAGATCAAGATCGAGATTGGCTCGGCGTATACGCTGGACAGGCCGCTGACCATGGAGGTCAAAGGGCGGGGCCTCATCGAGGGCATGCCCAAGGTGATCACCGTGGGGGACAGCGAGATCCGCGAGGCGTTAAGCGAATGCATCTCGAGCATTGTGAGCGCGATCCGCGTGGCGCTGGAGCGCACGCCACCGGAACTTTCCGCCGACATCAGCGACCGCGGCATTGTACTCGTCGGAGGCGGTGCTTTACTCAAGAACTTGGACAAGCGAATCCGGGAAGAAACTGGACTGCCGGTATGCATCGCCGACGACCCGCTGTGCTGCGTGGTGCTCGGCACAGCCAAGATTCTCCCCGACTTCAAATTCTTGCGCAGGATTTCGATTGTTTCCACTGGGAAACAGATGGGCCCTCAGATGCTCACAAAAATTGGAACACAGAGGGTGAGGTGCAGAATTACACGGAGCGAGATCGCAACACGGAGCGAGATCGCAACACGGAGCGAGATCGCAACACGGAGCGAGATCGCAACACGGAGCGAGATCGCAACTGCAGCCGGAACGCAGCCGCACTTGCCAGTGCGAACCATCGCTGATCGGCTGCGGGGACTTTTCTTGTTAGGTCTCGTTCTCAACCTTCCGTATCGCTGGCGACGTGAGACGCCCCCCGATAGGTGATTGGAACACGCCGAGCGAGGCGCTCGTTTCAGTCTTGTCGGCAGCTCGAGATTAACTGGTACCAACACGCTGACAGAAATGCATCGCAGCCAGACTCCCTATCATCTACCTATAAGAACGAGTTCGCGTTGCTTAGGGACCATCCAAGGGGGCACGGGTGAAACGCGAGTACGCAAACATCATCATCTCTCGTTCCTCTGTCCGGCGATCGGTACGAAGCTCTCCTACAGGTATCGCAAACGATCGCCGCGTATCGTGATTCGAAGGAGCTTTTTCGCACGATCGCGAATGATCTGCGAAGGGTGGTTGCTTTCGACTTCCTCAGCGTCGTCCTGTATGAAGAGAAGACACAGGTTCGGTGCCTGCGCGTAATCGAGATCCCGGGTCATTCAGGCGAAACGCCGCCGCCCGACATGTCCCAGGAAGAGACGATCAGTTGGTGGGTCTACCAAAATCAGCAAGCCATCGTTATACCTCGACTAAGTGAGGAAAAAGGTTTCCCCAGATTCATGGAGTACCTCGGCGGATTTGGAATCCAGTCAGCGTCTGCGTTCCCTCTGACCACGGACATCGGAGGCTCGGCACGCTGGCGTTTGGGAGTGTAGGTCCCGAGGCGTATTCCGATGACGAAGTCCGGTTTCTATCTCTGGTTGCGAACCAATTAGCGCTGGCGGTGGACGACACGCTGCACCTTGAGTCATCTGAGCTTGCGCACCAGGAACTGCAGCAGAGGAACGAGCGGCTCAAGCTGGTGTTAGACATTAGCCAGACCGTCGCTTCGACTCTGGATCTGCGTCAACTCTGCCGCGAGTTATCGTCCGGTATTCGTCGCGTTCTGCAATGCGACGTAGCCATGCTGACCTTGCCTGAGCCCGATAATCTTCACCTACGAATTTACGGCCTGGATTTTCCGGAGGGCAAGGGGTTCATCCACGATGACATGCTGATCCCGTTGGAGGCTGACAAAGCACCGCCAGTAGTTGCGTTCCGCACAGGAATGCCGGTCGTGGTGGATTTTCGCGAGCTCGAGCCCTACTGTCCCGCTGCGGCTCCGGTAGCGGAGGGCCTGAAATCAGGATGCGCTCTTCCGCTCATAAGCCGCAATCGTGTCCTGGGTACGCTGAACCTGGCCAGGCTTCAGAGAGACGCATTTTCCAAAGACGATATCGACTTCCTAACACAGGTGGCCGGCCAGATCGCCATTGCAGTCGAAAATGCCATTGCGTACGGCGAGATCGCAGATCTCAAAGAGAAACCGGTTCTTGCGGATGGTGACGCGGTCTTTGAGCTTGTACTCGAACAGATCGCCGAGTTCCTGGGTTTGTGCCACGTTGGTTGTGGTTTCAAGAGACTGCGCTACTGCTGTGGCTTCAAAGTGGTCACGGCCGCCACCGCCAACTCTGAAAACCCCGCCGCCGGTACCCCCGCCGTGACCCGCACCGGATCCACTGCCGATTCCGGCGCCAGAGCCCGACAGAATTCCGCCAATAACGCCTCCCGCTTGACCTCCGGGAATACCAGCTGGAGCGCCATCTTCTTTAACTGAATTTGGAATTGTCGTTGGCGACCGGAGCTGTCCATTGACGACTTCTGACTCTTCCATGGTTGCTTCATGCGTCTGCGGAGTGACCATTGCGTTTTCCGGCAGCGGCACAACTGGACGGCGCGTGAAGTAAGGCTGTGACAATTCTTGGACGAACGACTGCGGCGCTCCCGCTACCAGCGATAGCTCGACATTCTTCCAGTCCTCGCCAACCGTGTTATCCACGATGGCCCAGCCTTGCAGCAACGGCTTGCCTTCCTTCGGAACCACGATGCGGTACGTACACTTCCACACCGGGACTTCGCTGATGTAGCTCACCAGCAGCTCTCGGTCGCCAGCGCCTGCGGTCGAGATGGCCATGCGGCGGACATCCTGGTCGCGCGTGGAAGCGACCATGCCCAGATACTT
>QIAR01000358.1 GCA_003225595.1 Acidobacteriota bacterium
TTGACGCCGAGGTCTTCGAAGCCGGCAAAGGCAATCTCAAAGTCGTCGCCCAGATTGCCGTAGGCTTCGACAATATCAACCGCGCCGACGCCAACCGCTACAAGATTCCATTCACTCACACCGCAGACGTTCTCACCGAAGCCACCGCAGAATTTGCCTTCTTCATGATGGGCGCGCTCGCCCGCCGCATGTGGACTGCCGAGCACCTGACCCGCGAAAACAAATGGAGCTATTGGCATCCTTATTTGCCGTTCCTCGGAGACGAAGTTACCGGCAAGACGGTTGCTATTATCGGCACCGGCCGCATCGGCCTCGCCATGATTAAAAAGTGCAACGGCTTCGACATGAACATCCTGTGCTACGACCCGGCCTACCAAAATCACGATTACGTCAAAGCCGTCCAGGAAGTGAAAGACCTGCGTTTGGCGCGCGGCATCACTAAAGAGAAAACATTTATCAAGTATGTTTCGTTTGAAGATGCGCTGAAGGACGCCGATTTCGTCAGCATTCACGTGCCCCTGCTCCGCGAAGGAGAGAGCGACACGCCCACATATCACCTATTTAACGACCGTACGCTTCGCATGATGAAGTCGACCGCATTTCTGGTGAATTCCTCTCGGGGCCCGGTGGTAGACGAAGCCGCACTCGCTCGCGCTCTCAAAGAAAAATGGGTCGCCGGAGCCGCTCTCGACGTATACGAAAAAGAGCCGCTGCCCGCCGACTCGCCACTGCGCGATCCCGAGATCGAAGACCGCTGCCGCCTGTACCCGCACTTCGCCAGCGCAGCCAGAATTACTCGCCTATCCAAAGATCCAAACAAAGGTATGGCTGGACGCACTGTGCAAGGACTGATTGACGTGCTGGAAGGAAACTACGGCGGCGACATCACCAAGATGCCCTACGTGGTGAACAAAGAAGCGTTCGCGAAATAATCGCGTTGCATTGCTTTTGGGTGGCACAGGGCTTACAGAGTCTGTGTAGCGACGGCACTCTTTGTGTGGCGCGGACACTCCTGTCCGCAGCCTTTGACGTTGCTTGCCGACTCGGTTCTTGGGTGGAGCAGGGCTTGCCCGTGTGGCGCGGACACTCCTGTCCGCAGCCTTTGAAGTTGCTTGCCAACGCGGTTCCTGGGTGGAGGCACGGCTTTCACAGGCTGCGGAAAAATGCGGGGATCCGCGCAGTTGTGGAAGAGCACGGCTTTAGCCGTGCCGTAAGTGCCGCCAGATCAAGTGCACGGCGCGCCTGAAAGGCGTGCCCTCCCATGGTTGAGCCACTCCAATTACTTTTTCCGCGGACTCTTTCAGCCTTGCGAATCAGCTTTTTTCGAAACGCCCCGCTGAACAGGCTGCGGAAAAACCCGATTTCACTTCTTTTTGGGAAGGGCACGACTTCACAGCTGGCGGGAAAGAGTGCAGCACCGTGGAAGAGCGGCCCTTTAGGGCCACGAAAGCCGTTCCGAATCAGTGACGGCTTTTAGCCGCTGTGGCAACGATTTGTCGCGCAGGCTCGTTTTTCCGCAGCCTGTTCAGCCATGTTGATAAGAGCGGTCGCAGTCAAACCGCCGGTCTGACCGGATGACTGTGAGAACTCACACCATAGTCCCAGCAAGACTGCGTCTCAGGACCCACCCAGTAGCTCAGCTTGGTCCTCCACCGGGATTTGCAACGGCTCGCGCCAGTTGCGAGCTGACACGTGTCCGGCCTGCACCCAAGCGATCCGGGTAACAAGTGATCCGGCCAGCGCGGAAATTCCTGCCCAACGGCGTAGCGCGCTTGAATGCTTGTTCCCGCCAAATAAACTTGCGGCTCGCAGCACGAAAGCCACAGGTCCAGAGAGCACACCTCCCGCCCGAGTCATCCATCCGCTGGGTCCGTGCTTCAGCGGATCGAAATGCGAATGCCCACGCCCTTCAATGCGCAACCCTTCCCAGCATTCAAACAGCGCGGCTCCCAGGCCGAGTGCCTGCAAGGCCCGGCTCTTGTCGTTGCCCATCATTTCGAGCAAACCCACCGCGGCTCCCAAGCCGGAAGCTGCAAAGTGAATCGGCAAATCGCCCACGTTTTGATTCCAAACGGGAATTGCCGTGGCTCCGATGAGCACGCCAGTGTAATTCGAGAAGGGAAGCCCGAACACGAGAGATGCCGCTTGCCCGGCGTTTTCAATGACGCGCAAGGGCAGCGAAGGCCCGTATCGCTCACCCATAAATCCCGCAAATGCAGTGGCAGCAGCCGCGCCAGAAAATCCGAGCAGCGTCCAAACGCCGACTGACATCGGGCTCTGCGGTTTGAAGACACGCAACATGTTCAAGAAGCGCGCGGGACGGCCGAGATCGGCGATCAGGAGTGCTGGTGAAATAACTGCTCCCGCAGCCGCAATCCATCGAGCATCACGAACCAGTTTGCGATCTGCACCTGCGTAGTCGGCGATCGCGCCCATAACTGCTGCAGCTCCCGCCGCACCACCCGCAAAAAAATAAAGCGGTATCTTCCAAGTCCACGGGGGTTGCTTGAGCAATGGAAGGCCGTAATAGCCAGTTTCAGGTGAAGCCTTCGGGAACGGCGCACCGGACGGGCGAATACCGATAGCTCTCACCTCACCGCGCCGTTCGGCCTCCTGGCGAATTTCGACCAGTCGTTGTTCGCTGGAACTGTCGGGAACTCGGGTGCCACCGATGACGTGTATCTTTGCTTCGCTCATCGGCCGTTCCTCCGCCCATTCCTTCCTCCGTCTGCCAGAAACGCCAGCAGTGTGCCCCCAAGCAGTACGGCTGCGGCTACTGCGGACGATGCCCAGCCCTTTTTCAAATAGATCGTTGGCACTTCCGGCTTGGGAGGCAGGTTGTAGCTGCGCGGATCGCCGCGCACTATGAACATCGCATGTGTCCCTCCCACGCTCGTGTCCAGCGGGTCATAGAGCGTGGCATCTCTCATGCCGCGACGGCGCAGTTCCTCCAGTCGCGCTTCCGCTTTCCCGCGGAGTGTGTCGATTTCGCCGAATTGGATGGACTCGGTGGGACACGCCTTGGCGCAAGCAGGAATCAGGCCGGCCTTCTGGCGGTCATAACAGAACGTACATTTAAAGGCGCGGCCGTCATCCTCATTTCGTTCGACAACTCCAAACGGACACGAAACGACACAGTAGCCGCAGCCATTGCAAACATCAGGCTGAACGTATACCCCGCCGAATTCGGTGCGCACGATTGAGCCGGTTGGACAAGCTTCTAGGCACCCAGCGTTTTCGCAGTGCTTACAGACATCGGACGAGAAACTCCACGAGTTCATCTCGGGCGCATTGCCGCCAAAGCCGGGCTCCGGTGCATGTTCCACGAACTTCACGTGCCGCCACGTAGAAGCCCCGATGCTCCCCGTGTTGTCGTAGGAGAAGCCACTCCAGTCAAGGCCGTCTCCCGTAACGCCATTCCACTCCTTGCAGGCGACCTCGCAGGCCTTGCAGCCGATGCACAGCGTCGAGTCGGTGAGAAATGCTGTGACACTCATTTGCTTTCCACGCTCTTACTTTCCAAGCTCGTCCTTGTGCCGCCCGCCCTTGTCGTGCCAAAAAACAACTGCCTCAGCGCTCCTTTGCCTGCCGCGCGCCGACCGGGGACAATGTTGCACACCAACGCTTTCGACTCCATGATTCGCACATTCGGTTCTTCGCTTATTGCGAGAAGGTCGTTGACTACGTCACCCTTGACCAGGCCGCGATAGCCCCAGTG
Organism: Acidobacteriota bacterium; assembly: GCA_003225595.1. Lineage (GTDB taxonomy): Bacteria > Acidobacteriota > Terriglobia > Terriglobales > Acidobacteriaceae > Gp1-AA124. The sequence continues at coordinate 3,719 of QIAR01000358.1, forward strand.
ATACGGCAGCCCGACGTGGTGTACCCGTCGCCCGTCTACCCAAAGCGACCGCATCCGGCGCGTGATCATCACTCTTGCCTCGACAATTCCACGTGGCGTAATGATCGTGGCCCACTCCCCGTGCTCCAAACCCGCGTCCGCCGCCAGTTCCGGCGACACCTCAGTAAACAGTTCCGGCTGAAGTTCAGCCAGATGCGACAGTGTGCGCGACATCCCGCCCGCCGTGTGATGCTCTGTCAAACGATAAGTCGTGAGCACATACGGAAACCGCGAGTCGCCGGGCGAGGCGGCGTAAGGATTATCCGGCCGTTCCTTCTTGTCGGCCGCAGGATCCGTCTGCTGCTTGGGATAAAGCGGATTGCTGATCGGGGATTCCAGCGGTTCGTAGTGCGTGGGCAGCGGACCATCTTTTAAACCGCTGGCCACGTAAATCCAGCCCACGCCGTCGGGATGCAGGATAAACGGCTTGGCCCCGCCCAGCGCTTCAACTCCCTGCCCGCGACGTATGTCTTCCTTGGCATCGGGCGGCATGGTCTTCTCGAAATCCGGCGTGTCCAATCCTGTCCACTGTTTCTTTTCCTCGTCCCACCAGACTAGTTTCTTGCGTTCACTCCAAGGCTTGCCATCAGGACGCGCCGACGCCCGGTTGTAAATAATTCGGCAGTCATTCGGCCAGGCAAATCCCCACCCATGGCCCAGGTATCCTTGGGGTTCGCGCTTATTGGCCTTATTTTCTCCAGGCTGCGGAAAAACGCCCGAGTAGATCCATGCACCGCACGAGGTCGAGCCATCGTTCTTCAACGACTTGTAATTTTCCAGCAGCTTGTGATCCCGCAGACTGTAGCCATTGATTTCCTGAAGCACTTCTTCAACCTTCGGCTCGGCATGTTGCCCCTCGGTGGAATAATTCCACGTAAGCGCGTTCAACCCAGCATTCCGCGGACGCGCATCCTTCTTTGCTTTTTCCTTCAGTCGCCGCCCCAGGTGATACATGAACCATGTCTCGCTGCGTGCGTCCCCGGGTGGCTCTACGGCCTTCTTTCGATACTGCAGGAGTCTCTGCGTGTTGGTGAAAGTGCCTTCTTTTTCCGCTGTTCCTGCTGCGGGAAACAGAAATACTTCGGTGCCGATTGTCTGTGGCGCGAGTTCGCCCCGCTCTACTTCCGGCGAGTCATACCAGAACGAAGCGGTCTCGGTCTCGACCATATCGCGCACCACAAGCCACTTGAGCTTCGCCAGCGCCTTGCGCTGCAACCGCCCGTTGGGCGCGCCCACGGCAGGATTTTGGCCCATGACGAATAGGCCTTCCATCTTGCCGTCTGCCATTTCGAGCCAATAACCGAAGTGCGAGTGGTCGCCTGTAACCCGCGGCAGCCACTTGAAGCCGAACTCATTCTCAGCGCTCGCCGCCTCCCCGTAATAAGCCTTGAGCAGGCTGATGAAGTATTTGTCGAAGTTCGCCCACAGACCCGTGCGGGCTTTGTGTTTCTTAATGTAATCCTTTAACTTGTGCGAATCCGATTCGAAGGATGGCATCGGCAGATAACCCGGCAGGATGTCATACAGCGTCGGAATGTCGGTCGATCCCTGGATCGAGGCGTGACCGCGCAGAGCAAGAATCCCGCCGCCCGGCCGCCCAATATTTCCCAACAAAAGTTGCAGGATCGCCGCCGACCGAATGATCTGCACTCCATTCGAATGCTGCGTCCAGCCCACCGCGTAGCAGATTGCACCGGTCTTCTCTGGGCCGGAAGCCGAAGTGAACGCTTCCGCGGTCTTCAAGAAAACCTCTTTGGGGACACCGCAGTAGCGCTCCACCATCTCTGGTGTGTAACGGGAGAAGTGGCGCTTCAGAACCTGGAACACGCAGCGGGGATGTTCGAGCGAAGGATCAGCTTCGAACTTGCCCGCGTCTTCAGCCTCTCCTCCGCGGTCCTTGCCATGCCCGCCTCCGACATCGGAATGGCCCGGCTTCTCGCCTCCAGTCTCCTTGCTCGGAGCGCCCTCATACAGCCACGTCTCCGGGCTGTACTTCCGCTTGTCAGCGTCCCAACCGGAGAACAAACCGTCCAGGTCTTCTGTATCCCGAAAATCGTCGCGCAGGATCGTGGGCGCGTTGGTGTAATTTACCACGTACTCGCGGAATTCTTTGCCGTGCTCAAGGACGTAATGGATGAGTCCGCCGAGGAAAATGATGTCGCTGCCCGCGCGCAGCGGCACCCAGATATCCGCCATCGCCGATGTGCGCGTGAAGCGCGGATCCACGTGAATGATCTTCGCTCCCCGTTCTCGTGCCGCCACCACCCACTGAAATCCCACTGGATGGTTTTCCGCCATGGACGATCCCATGATCAGAATGGCATCCGCGTTCGCCAGATCCTGTTGCGCAGTAGTCGCCCCGCCTCGTCCAAACGACGTGCCCAGACCGGGCACCGTGGAGCTGTGTCATATTCGAGCCTGGTTGCTGATGCATACCATCCCGAGGCCAGCGGTGAAAAGTTTTTTGATCAGGTAATTCTCTTCGTTGTCGAGCGTGGCCCCGCCGAGGTGAGCAATCGCCTTCGTCTGCATCAGCGACTCGCCATCACGCGTCTCTTCAAAAGTGTGTTCACGGCTTTCCCAGACGCGATCAGCGAGCATGTCCATCGCAGTCTCAAGATCGATTTCTTCCCAACGACGTGAGTACGGGCGGCGATACTTTACTCGGGTGAGGCGGCCGGGATGGGTGTGCAGCTCGTAAGTGTCGGCGCCTTTGGGACAGAGATGGCCGCGCGAGATGGGCGACTCGGGATCACCCTCGATGGAAATCAGCTTGCCACCTTTGTGATAGATAAGTTGTCCGCAGCCGACTCCACAGTAAGGACAGATCGATCGCGTGACCTCGGCGTCTTGATTCTTGGGGCGCAGGTTCCGGGTGCGCTCGCTCATGGCCTCTGCGCCCGTACCGTCGGCGCCTGTTCGAATTTGTTGGATCAAGGGCCAGCGAAGAAGCAGATCTTTGAGCACAGCTTGCCTCCATGCACTTCCTCGCCCAAGCACTTTACTCAGACGAGAAGCACAAAGAGCTCAGATGATACTAGCAGGCCAGGCGCTGCCCGAAAAAAGACTGTGTGGCGCGGGCGCCCTCGCCCGCGAAACTCCCATCTTCACGTGGCCTCTTCCATGCAGTGCATGAGATACCAGGCCTCGCGAAAATGTTCGTATCGTCCCTTGCTGCCCGAGTTCTGCGGGTAAAACGACAGCCACTTGCGCGGCACGAAAGCCTGGACAGGAATGACATACCACGCATCCTCCGGCACAATGCAGACCACCAGAAAATCAATCTGCTCCGGCGTATAAGCCTGCTTTGTGCCACCAGCAGAAAAGTGACAAGCTCCCACCAGGTATCCACCTTTTCTGTATCGATGGGTCGATTTCACCTGCACCCGCCACAGACACCCGCCTGGCTCTAGCCCGTGCGAATCCCCACGCGAATTCGGGGCGCCAGAGTCCCCACTCCAATCAACGATGAAGTCGTAACACTCGCTGTCGCCATACGGTTTGGCCACGCCAAAGCCAAGGCTAACGGCTTTGTACAAAAATGCCAGCTCAACCACTTCTCCCCGGCGTTTAGAACTGCGCACGTTTGGCTTGTCGCACTCTTCATTTGTGGTGCTTGGGGCAGCGCTCGAAGCCAAAACTCCTGACTTATGTTTCATTTATCAAAATAAAAGAGGCGCAGATTCGCCTGCGCCTGATTCTCCCTTAGGCTCTTAAGATTATGTTGGCTTGGATCCGCCTGCGCAGCGAAGATTGGGCTGCTGCACAGGGACAAAAGAAAAAGGCGCGGGGTTAGCCGCGCCGTCTTTA
>QIAR01000359.1 GCA_003225595.1 Acidobacteriota bacterium
AGGCCTGCCTGACCCCAAAGACAAGATCTGGGACTTTAATGCAGTGCTGGACGCGGTGGATGCCGGTAAGCTAGGAAATACAGAGCATGAGCGCGAATTGTTGAGTCAGGTCCAGGCGCGCAATCCCGACATGTACCTGATACCGTTTCTGCTGGGGGAAGCGGCCCTGAAGGCGTCTGACTGGACGGCCGCGGAGGAGTCGCTGCGTCGCTGTCTCAAGCTCAACCCCAATTTCGATCAGGCCATGACCGCCCTGGCTCGGGCGCTTCACCAGCAGGGCAAGAACGATGATGCGCGACAGTGGGTGGACAAGGCGTTGCAGCTCAATCCCAAGAATCTCAAGGCCTGGTACCAAAAAGGCTGGATGAGCATGTCACTGGATCCCGACGCCGCAATGGCCGACTTTCAGAAAGCTCTGGCCATTCAGCCGGGTTTCGCCATCGCGCATCGCGACATGGGAATTATCTTGCTCCAGAAGCGGCTTTTCGCCGAGGCGGCCAGCCATTTGGAGCAGGCAGCTTCGCTCGGACTCACTCATCCGCACTTATACAATTTCCTGGGCATTGCCTACAGCCGCACCAACCGCTACCGCGATGCCGTGAAGGTCTACACCAAGGCGCTGGATAAGGAACCCAACTTTGCCGAGGCGCATCTGAACCTTTCTTACGTTTATCAAAAGCTGAACCGGCCACGCGACGCCCACACCGAGTACGAGACCGCGTGCAAGCTCGACTCCAAGCTTTGCCAGTACCAGCCCGAAACAGCGCAATAATTCACCGCGGCGCGTTTGGCTGGGATTGCAGCTTCTTGAGCAACTCACGTGCCTGGGGAGCGAAGCCGCTGTCCGGCGACTGCTTGAGGAATGTCGAAAGCTCCTGCACGGCATCGCCGTTTCGGCGCTGCTGCATGTAGAGGTTGACCAGCGCGAGATGAGCATTGGCCAAGCCGGGGTCCTGATTCAATGCGGAGCGGAGCTGCTTTTCAGCCTCGGTCCGATTTCCCTTCTGGAGCATTACGGAGCCCATCAGGAAATGTCCCAGGGCCGAGTTGGGCTCGCGGGTCAGCCCTTGGTGGACGAAGTCAGAAGCCTCGTCGAATCGCTTGGTCAGCAGGCACACATTCGCCAGATTGAAGTAAGCGCTGGCATCCGCTTGATTTTCCGCAATGACCTTGCGAAACTCGACTTCCGCCTCTCCGAATCGCTGATTTTCCAGGTAGAGGGAGCCTAGATTGTTGCGTGCGAAGTACATCTTGGGTGCGATGGTCAGTGCCTTCTCGTAATGCTCGATTGCCTCCTGCCGTTTCCCTTCGTCGTGGAGCTTGGTGGCCTTCTCGTAGTGCTTCTTGGCGTCCTTTGGAAAGTTCTTCAAGAGGGAAGACTGGTCGACCATTGCAGGATTACTGCCGCCAACACCTCGTTGTTTCGCTTGTGAACCGGAACTCTTCTCCTCGGGCGTCAATTCAAGGCGAACGTACACCACGTGTTGGACTGACGGGTTCAGCGCGACTGGGTAATTTACCGGGCGAAAACCTTCCTGCTGGATGATGATGTGATAGAGATTGCCCGGAAGGTCCTCGAACGCAAACTTTCCTTCCGCATCGGCATAAACAGTGGCAACTCGCGCTCCGCGAGTCTCGATGTCCACCAGAATACGCATCTCCGGGAAGCTGGCGCGGGCCACACGGATTTCTCCCACGATGGTTCCTGAATTGGATGGTTGTTGCGCTTGAGCGCACGCCAACAACAGCAGCGGAGGGATGAAGTGGAACAATTGAACAGTGAGCGCGCGTAATGCGCGTAGGAACGGGAAGGCGCGCATGGCGATCCTCCGCCCAAATAATAAACCGGGATCGGTGTTGTTGCACCGGTCCCGGCGAATTATTCGTAATTCAGCCTAGAACGTCAGCTTCAACCCGAACTGCAGGTTACGAGGGTTGAAGGTGCCGGCAGCTTGTCCGAATTTCGAATCGCGAATGCTGTCGTGGAACAGGCCCTCCGCGCCCGGCAGTTTGAAGTTAGGGTGGTTCAGAACATTGAAGCTTTCAGCTCGGAACTCGAGCTTCACAGCTTCAGTGATCTTAAAGTTCTTGAACAGGGACGGGTTCCAGGCCATGAAGCCCGGCCCTGAGAACGTGTTGCGGCCGAGGCTTCCGACGTGGCCAGGCAACGGTCTGCTGAATGCGCCGGCGACCCCCGACGGGTCGCATGCGTTGCCGCCGCCATAGCAAAAGCTGCTGCCCCAGCCGTTCGCCCACATGTCGTGGGTGGCGCCGGCAAACTTGGCTATGGTGGAGTTGGGCCGGTCGTTGGCTTCGAAGTCATTATTAAAGTCGCAGGAGCCGCGTGAACCATGGCAGAACGGCTCCCAATGGGCGCCGGTGTGATACGACGCCGTGCCGTTGAATTGCCATCCACCCAGGGCCACCCCGAGGAAGCCTCCGCGGTTGCGGAAGATCGGTAGCTCCCAAACGTAGTTGAAGCTAAGGGTGTGACGAATGTCGAAGATGGAGTTGCTGCGATCCAAACCCGGCATCGTCTGGTCGGTAGTGTAGCCTTCGCCTGCGGCCTCATGGTTTGAGCTGGTCGCGCCACTGTGCCACGTAGAGCCGTTATCAATGGCATGCCCGTAGGTGTAGTGGAACGCCAACTGCAATCCGCGGCTCATCTGCTTGTTCACCGTGAGCTGCAGCGCGTTGTAGTTGGAGTTGTTCACGTTTTGCCAGATGCGTAGTTTCCCATAATTGGGGTTCAGCCTGCCCGTACTATTGGTGTCTGACTTCTGGCTGCAGAGTTCGCGCCCAAAGTTGTCGGTAATACAGCCAAGAGGTAGCGCAGCATCGTACTGAGTTAAGGGATCCAGAGATCCGCCGGGAATGCGGTTGCCCTGTTCGGCACGAAACAGCTTGTGAGCCGTCGTCCCGACGTAGTTCGCTTCAACGGTGAGACGAGGGACTATCTCACGCTGAATACCGAAGTAGTAGTTGTACACGTACGGGTCGCGGACACCCTGCGGGAAGATGATCCCCGTCAGGTTTGCCTGGTCGGGGTTGCTCGGGTTCCAGCCCATGATGTTGCCCACGGCGGTAAATTTGGTGTCGACGCCCTGAAAGTTATTGGGACCTGCAGGCCCGGTGAAGCTGGGGGCATCTGTCGAATAGCCACCGGTGCCTAGCGGCGGCTGTGGGCCAAAGTAGACCTGGCACCCGGTCGCTGTACCGCAACCAGTACCAGTAGCGCTATCGATAGACTGGTTGAACGAGTAATACGGCGGATTCCAGCGAGAGTTTGATAGGGGGTTGTACAGCGTCCCCTCGTAGGATACGCCAAAGCCGCCGCGCAAAGAGGTCTTGCCGTCGCCGAAGATATCGTAGGCAAAGCCTACCTTTGGCCCGAAGTTATTGTGATCACCTTTACCCAGGCTCGACGCCGCTGAGAAACCCCCCGGCCCGCATATTCCCGCCAATACTTGGGTCGACGGAAACGCTACCGTATTGGGGTTGCAGGGGGAAAGTGCCGGGTCATCGCTGAACGGAGCATTTGCGTCTTTAATCTGCCCGGCGCCCGTCGTGATGTTATCGATAAGCTTAGTGCCCGGTCCTAGCACGAACGTCGTGGCCAAGTTATTTAGTTCGTTGTGGCGCTTGAACAGGTCATAGCGGATACCCAGATTCAGCGTCAGCTTTCGCGTGACCTTCCAGTCATCCTGGAAGAAGGCGCCAAACTCCACGTTCCGCCAGTGCCGGATGTTCGTCGCCAACTGGGCATTCGATTTGGAGATGAACCCCGGATCGACGCCAGCCACCATCCCGTAGGGTGCACCGGCCGCAAAATAGAAAGGATCGTAGAAGTAGTACGACGGACGCGCCACATTGAACTCGGAGTTCTCAATATTCCGTCGTATCTCCCCGCCGATTTTCAAGTTGTGCGAACCATGGTTGATCGACACCATGTCAGCGTAGTTGTAAATATGCTCCTTAAAGAACTGGGGGTAGCCGTTATACGACCCGAACCCCATCGTGGAGTCGCCATCGCCGATATAGATGGACGGCACACCGGGGATTGACGGGATGTACTTTGAGTAGCTGCCCGTGTACCCGGCCCGCGCCTCGTTCAGCACTGTTGGGCTGAAGGTGTGCACCCAATTGATGGTGCCGTTCGGCGCGATGAATCGAGTGGGGTTGGTGAACCCCCGCAAACCCGACAGTGCCGGCAGGGTGTCGTTCTGTCGCGACCAGGCCATCTGCGCGAACAGGCGATCCTTGCCGGTGAAGTTCCAGTCGATGCGCCCTGATGCTTCAGTGCCATCGAACAGGTTGCCCTGGGCGTGCGACTGGGCAATGGATACCGTGTTGAAAATCATTGGAGTGTCGGGCGTAAGCTGGCTGAATAGTGCAGCCATCCGCGTGGCAATGGTCGGATCGCCGAAGTTATTGAGATCGCTGAATTGAGCCACAGTCTGGGCATAGCTCAAAGTGCAGTCGCCATTTGCATCCGTACCAAAGCCACTTCCGCTTTCGCAGTTGGCCAGGTAATCGCCCACCGTCTCCGAAACTGTACCTTGGATGTGGGGCGGGAAGGTGTTGTATAGCAACGCAGCAACGGAGTTGGGTAGAGCCTTGGCGACAGCTTGACGAAACTCCAGCCCTTCAACGGATGTGGGCGATGGAATCGTCGAAGTGGTAAACCGGTCACCCTGGTAGGAGCCAAAGAAGAACAGCTTGTCCTTGATGATCGGACCGCCGATCGTGCCTCCAAACTGATTAAAGCGTAGCGCCGGCTTCTTATTTGGCGGCGATCCCGCCGCCACCAGTTCGGCGTTCGTCTTGTCATTGAAGAAGGTGTTGGCGTCGACAGCGTCGTTGCGTATGAACTCCCAAACACTTCCGTGGAAGTTGTTGGTACCCGACTTGGTCACCAGGTTGGTAATGGAGCCGGCGCTATTGCCATATTGAGCCGACTGGTTCAGGGTCAAAAGCTGGAATTCCTGAACCGTATCCAGGATCGGCGTGTTCACTGCACCGCCGCTCAAACCCTTGTTGGACGAGCCGTTCACCAGGAATCCATTGAAGTTCTCGCGCAACCCGTTGACGACGGTGTTGTGGCCGTTCTCGCTTAGTACGCCCTCAACGTCCACGGCGCCGGGTGCCGCTTGCATCAGGTCGTATACGTTGCGGCCGTTTAACGGCAGGTTCGCGATCTGCGCAGAGTTGATTATCGTCGAAAGGCGCGAGTCCTCGGTGGTCACTGCGGGTGCCTCGCCTGTCACTTCGACCACTTCACGGGCTTCGCCCAGCTGCAGCTTAAGGTCTATACGCGCGATCGTTCCTGCGTTCAGACTAATACCACTGTTGCTGATCGTCTTGAAACCCTTTGCTTCGGCCGTGATCTTGTAAGTCCCAACAGGAAGGTCCCGTGCCGAGTACACACCGTCGCTGTTCGTGGTGGTGGTAACCGAAAGATTGGTTGCCAGGTTGGTCACAGTCACTTTAGCATTCGGGATGGTCGCGCCCGACGGGTCGGTCACTGTGCCCGTAAACGTACCATTCTGGACTTGTGCTGCGGCGCTCAGCGCCAGCAGCAACAGGCATAGAAACACGAGGCAGAACTGCAGCTTTTTCATTTCGCCTACCCCCTAATAAGCTTCACAGAATATCTTGACGCCAGGATGCGGCATCCTGGCACCGTTATGTGATTGAAGCTACAGATTGACGTGAAGCGCCGAGCATTTGTGCTCGTCCTGGCCGTCCCTTGTCAAGCTATCTCACTGATTTTTCTGGTTGTATGCCTCAGGAACATGCCCCGATAAGCCTGTACGCCCAACAATCAACCACACCTAGACACTCAGAGTACTTTTCGCACTTTGCTCGCCAAAAGGTAGGAGCAAGCAGGTCAATAACTTAGCTGTGAGTCGCGCCCTGTCTTATATGGGGAACGGGAGGCGTGGCCGACTGGGGCTCCATTATTTGGAAGATTGTCGCGGTAAGGTGTCCGATGGCGTCATGTCAGGTATGACTTGTTCTGGGGGATCGATTCCTCGCACCCGGGCTCATTACCTTGCCG
>QIAR01000360.1 GCA_003225595.1 Acidobacteriota bacterium
TCGCGACGTCGTCCATCTTCTTTTTGTTGCAGGCCTCGTCGGCGCACCCGGGGTAAACGCGCGAGGTGAAGGCAATGTTCTTGCCGTCGGGCGACCAGATGGGCCCATCCGCTCCCGTCGCAAGGGAAGTCAGTTTGTGCCTGCCGGTGACCGTACCAGCCGAGCCTTCGAAATCAGCAATCCAGACCTGAGAGCCACCTTCTTTGGAAGACACAAACAGAAAGCGCTTGCCGTCGGGCGCCCAGCGCGGGCGGTCGGCATCCTGGTCGCTGATGATCTCTCGTGATTCGCCGCCTGCGAGTGGGACAATCCAGACGTGCGGCGTCTTGGTATTGGCATCGAGATTGACATCCACCGCGCTGAAGAGAACCCACTTGCCGTCCGGTGAGGGGACGGGCTCGCCCACACGCTTGAGCGCCATCATGTCTTCGAAGGTGAAGGGATGTTTGTTTTGCGCAAGACAGGAAGCGAAGAACAGAAATGTAAAAATACACATGAGCAGACGGCGCATCCGTTGCCTCCGAAGGAAACCGGTAAGTGTAGCAGTTGGGAGCAGGAGGGTGTCAGTGCTCGAGGGCACTTGGTAGTTAGCAGGTAGCATTTGGTTTTTCCACTGTTGTGGCGTTACGCAGCAACTGATGGGGTCAATCACCCTTCAGTTGTTTGGCCCACCGAGTCGACCGGAGAGCAAAATAGCTAAATGTCGAGTGCTAGTTCCAGATGCTTTTTTTCCAGCACCAAGTGCCATCCCCCCGCATCTAATTTTAATAGGCAGAACTGCAGCTTTCCCGCTTCCATCCTTTAACCGAAGGGCCTGGGAGTGGGAAGGCCGCGGTCCGCGGTCGTATGTTTAGTCTTGTCCCGGCTTTTTCGCTACACTTATCCCTATGAGATCCGTAATACCGCGTTCCGCCTGGGTTATCGCAATCATCGTCTTGTTATCGTGGCTTCTGACCCCCAGCGCTGTCGCCCAGGAGGGTGCGCTTGATCCTTCTCAGCCCAAGGGCAGCACGCCAGAGCAAATCATCCAGCGCTTCGCCGCGAAAGAAAAGGAGTTTAAAGAGGCTCGCGACCAGTACACCTACCGGCAAACGGTCAAGTTGCAGACCTTGGACGGCGACACGGTGGACGGCGAGTTCCAGGAAGTCTTCGACATCACCTTCGACGACAAAGGACATAGGGTGCGCACCATGGTGTTCGCACCGCAACCCTCTTTGACTCGAATTTCAATTAGCCGCGAGGACCTTGACGACATCGAGAACGGGTTTCCCATGGTGCTCACCAGCGACGAGATCAACCAGTACAGCGTTTTGTACACCGGTCAGCAGCAGGAGGATGAACTACATTGCTACGTCTTCGATGTTGCGCCCAAAGAGATTGAAAAGAACAAGCGCTATTTTCAGGGACGCATTTGGGTGGATGACCACGATTTCCAGATTGTCAAGTCTTACGGCAAGATGGTCCCCGAAACCCATCTCAACCGGAAGGGCAAAGGCCAGGAGAACCTGTTCCCGAAGTTCACTACCTGGCGGGAACAGATCGACGGAACCTATTGGTTTCCCACCTACACGCGAGCGGATGATACGCTGCACTTTCAGAATCCTCCTCAGGACGTGCACATCCGCCAGGTCGTCAAGTACACCAACTACAAGCGTTTCGGATCGAACGTAAAGATCACTTACGAAGGGAAAGAAATCCCCAAAGACCAGAAGAAACCCGAGCAACCGCAACCGTCGCAGCCCCAGAAGTAGCGTTCAGCGAATGCCAGCGTGCCATCTCAACCAGACGTCAATCGGCGAAGATCCTTAATAACTCTGGATCAGCAGATGTGGGACGCTCTCGGCGAGATTTGTAACCCGTAGTTCGATTGGGTTTGCATCTGGCTCTCCCACCGAATGGGAAGAATCTGCCGAGAGATCATTCCCGGCCCGGCAAAGTCTTCCTTCATTTTCTCGATATAAATCCTTTCTAATCGATCCGCACTTGGAAACCCCAGCGATTGCGTCAATCTCGCTGGTTCTTGGTTCCGAATTCGTGGTGCTCCGCGTGCTCAATAATCCCTGAGAGGAGCCGACCTTGGACAGTGGATACTATGCGGCGTGCGCCGGCTTGCGGGCGCAAACGCAAGCTCTGGAAGTTGCCGCCCACAATCTCGCTAACATCAATACCACTGGTTATCGCGAACAGCAGGGTCTATTTCGCTCCTTGTTGGCCGGTGCCAATGGTCAACAACTCAGTCCGCTGAACCGTGCGATCAATGATTTTGGTGTGTTGGGCGGCAGTCGCGTCGATCTGAGTCCCGGCAGTCTGGAGCGGACCGGTAACCCCTTCGATCTAGGTATCGAAGGCAAGGGCTTCTTCGTGGTGCAGACGAGCCGCGGGACGCTGTATACGCGTAACGGAAACTTTCGCGTCTCCGCGAAGGGTCAGCTAGTGACTACGGAAGGCGACCAGGTCATGGGTGAGCAGGGGCCTATATCGGTTCCCAGCGGTCCAGTCGCGATCAGTCCCGATGGAACCTTGTCGTTGAATGGTGCGATAGCCGGCAAACTGCGGCTCGTGGAATTTTCGCCGGACTCGGCTCTTGTCTCGGAGGGAGACTCCAATTACTCCGCATCGGGCAGCGCAGGCAAACCAGCCGCCGGCTCCTATGTCCGGCAGGGTGTTCTCGAGAGCTCGAATGTCAGCCCGGTCTCGGCCTTTGTGGGTCTGATCGCGGTGCAGCGCCAGGCGGAGATGATGCAGCGCGTTCTCACCACATTCCACACTGAATTCAACCGCATTGCCACGGCGGATTTAGCGCGCGTGTGATTTAGGAGAGTGTCATGATTCGTTCCTTGTTCACCGCGGCCAGCGGCATGCTGGCCCAGCAACTCAACCTTGATAACATCGCGAATAATTTAGCCAACGCCAGCACCGCGGGTTTCCGCCGGCGCCGCCTGCAGTTTCAGGATCTGCTTTACCAGAACATGATCATGCCCGGCTCGGCTGCTACCTCGCAGACCACCGTGGCCGCGGGACTGCAGATTGGGTTGGGCACGCGCCCCTCGGCTTCAGAAATCGTTCAGACCCAGGGAGACTTCGCTGCCACGGGCAACCCGCTGGATTTGACAGTAGAGGGCCTGGGCTTCTTCCAGGTCCACTTGCCCAACGGCGATACTGCCTATACACGCAGCGGCGCCTTCCACTTGGACGCGCAGGGGAACGTGGTCACCGCCGAAGGAGATCCGATTGAGCCCCCCATCACCATCCCGTCGGGGGCGAGTTCGATCAGCATTGGCGCGGATGGCACAGTCAGTGTCACGCAGCCGGGCCAGCAAGTTGCGCAGCAAGTGGGCAGCATTCAGCTGGCGCTCTTTCCCAACCCCGGCGGCCTGAACAGTGTCGGTAAGAATTTGTTTCTGGCCACGACCGCTTCCGGCGATCCCATCGTGGGCACGCCCGGAGGGACGGAGGGCCTTGGTACCGTTCAGCAGGGCATGCTCGAGCAAGCCAATGTGAACGTCGTCGAAGAATTCATTCAAATGATTATGGCGCAGCGCTCTTACGAAGCGAACTCACGGGTAGTGCGCGCGTCTGACGAGATGTCCCAGCTACTCAACAATCTCGGACACTGAGACATGAGTGAGATGAAGCCAAGTTTGCGACTACTGCTGGGCTATGCCGTCTTGGGTTGCGGCCTGGTGTGGGGCCAGGATCTCGGGAGCAGTTCGGCGCTCGTGCGCGACCACGCGGGACCTACCCACCAGATCACGGGTCGGCAAGCGAGGTTGTCCATTCCTCGCAACCAGATTTGGCGGGCGATTTCGAATGCGCTCCGTTTGCGTGGCTTCGAGGAGGGGGAGCTACCTTCAGCCAGAGATCTGGATTACTCGGGCGCAGTGCCAACCGCACAAGGAGAGTTGCTCGAAGTAACCAGCATCACTTGGGATGCTGTTTTGCAATCGCTGCAATTCCGTTTGCGCTGCAAGGAAAGTGGGAACTGCCTGCCTTTTCTGGTCCGGGTTCATGGGAGCGAGTCCACCGTTTCTCCAATCGTGCTCTCTCGCATTCGACGAGAGCAGGCAGTGCCCGAACCGGAGAGGTCATCGCTTGCGACGAACTCGGGGAACCAGCGCTCTCGTGGCGGAGCTGCACGCGCCGCTGTCGCGAGGATCAGCTTAGTCGAACGCGGTCAGCCAGCCACATTGATTCTGAAGGGCGATGGGGTGCGCGTTTCCGCGCGGGTGATCTGCCTGGAGCGCGGCTCGGAGGGACAGGAGATTCGCGCCAGAAGCAAAGAAGGACGCCGCCTGTTTCATGCGCGAGTGATCGGAGCCGGAGTCCTCGAAGCAGCATTCTGAGGCGACGAAAGGATCAATGCTATGAAGCGAAGTGCAATTGTTGGCGCAATCATTCTGCTGCTCCCGGCTCTGCTGGAGGCACCAGCTCTGCTCGCGGCAACGGACAAATTCTCCCGCCACGACTCGCTCGCGGAGTACATCCAGCGTGTCCAGCAGGAACCCGTCAGAGCGAACCCGGCAAGCCCTGGGAGTCTCTGGGTGGATAACGGCCTGCTTGCCAATCTCGCAGCCGACTACAAAGCCGTCCGTGTCGGCGATCTGATCAGGATTCTCGTGGTGCAGGATCTGACCGCTGTGAACAGCGGTGATGTCGCTACCGATCGCAACTTTAAAGCCAATTCCGGCATTGACGGGCTGTTCGGCCACATAGGGGCATCCGGCGTCCAGAACATCTTTGCTCCGCATTCCTCTGCCACTCTTCAGGGAAAGGCACAAGCATCTTCGAAGTCGAGCTTGCGGACCAGTGTGGCTGGACGTGTGGTTGCGGTGCTCGCTAGCGGAACGCTGGTGGTGGAAGCGAACCGGGAACTGGTCATGAATAACGAGAAGCAGACCATTCTAGTGCGTGGTCTGATCCGGCCCGGCGATATCGCTCCCGACAACACGGTGCTCTCCAACGCTATTGGCAATCTCGAACTCGAACTCAAGGGAAAGGGCGTGCTGAGCGAAGGCACCCGTCCGCCAAATGTGATCGTGCGCCTGCTGCTGCGTGTGGTCGGTTTTTAAGAGGAGATCCTATGTACCGGTTTTTTTTGACCTTAGCGATCATGTTGCTGTTATCCGTGCAGTGCTTCAGCGCGGAAGCAGATATTCGCAAAGTACTTTAAGCCACCAGGCGCCCGGGGCGGTCGCTGGGGCAAATTCCCCGCCACTAAAGCTTGATTTAAGTTAGCCGATTGAAGGCGTTAGGGGTGCAGACCGGAGGCAAATTTGGAACTGGATGAAGACCGGATTAAAGTTTTCTAACCGAGCTGCCGAT
>QIAR01000361.1 GCA_003225595.1 Acidobacteriota bacterium
ATAGAAAGATTCTGTAGCCTTCCTGAAACCACTAGAGGACCCGACCACGGGAATGCTGTCCTTCGTGGCGTAGGGTGTTTGCGGCGGTCCCTTTTACGATGTCCAACGACAGTATTGTGGTTAGCGGTGCCCGGGTCCATAACCTCAAGAATATCGACTTCGAAATCCCCCATAACACTCTCACCGTCGTCACTGGGGTTTCGGGCTCGGGCAAGTCTTCGCTTGCGTTCGATACGATTTACGCCGAGGGCCAGCGCCGCTATGTCGAGTCGCTTTCCGCTTACGCTCGGCAATTCCTGGAGCGGATCGAAAAACCTGACGCGGACTTGATCGATGGCATTGCCCCGGCGGTGGCGATCCGCCAGAAGAATACCACCCGCAACCCGCGCTCCACTGTCGCGACCGCTACCGAAATTTACGATTACCTGCGGCTGCTCTTTGCCCGTGTCGGCCGGACGAATTGCCTGAACTGCGGTAATGAAGTGAAAAAGGACACGGTCGACGAAGTGGCGAGCACCGTCCTCGCGTTAGGACAAGGTACGCGGCTCAACGTTCTGTTCCCGCTGCAGAGCGCAGCACCGCAATCGGCACACGGGCGAGATGCCCGTGCCTCCACGGGTAAGAATCGCGGCAGTAAGAAGGTAGCGGCTGGTAAAGCGAGTGTTCCGTCCGATCAACTGAAGAATCGCCTGTTCGATCTTCGCCAGCGCGGCTTCAATCGTCTTTACCAGAGGGACCAGATTTTCGAATTCTCGACGCCTGAGTCGCTGCTCGAAATCAATTTCGACGAGCCAGTGTTTGTGCTGGTCGATCGCCTCGTGGTTTCTGCGGACGCTCGCCCTCGCATCGTAGATGCAACCGAAATCTCTTATCGCGAAGCGGGCGAGGTGATCTTTGAAACCCCGCGCAGAGACGATCAAGCTCCGCGGCAGTTCCGTTTTTCACAGCGGTTTGAGTGCAAGCAGTGCAACATCCGCTACGAGGAGCCGGAGCCGCGGCTTTTCTCCTTCAATAATCCCTATGGCGCCTGCCCTCGTTGTCAGGGTTTCGGCAACACGATCGATTTCGATCTCGATCTGGTTATTCCCAACAAATCCAAGACTCTGAATCAGGGCGCGATTGAGCCATGGACCAAACCCAAGTATCGGCCGTTATTCACAGAACTCAAGCGCTTCGCCCGCCAGGCTGGAATCCCTCTTGATCTGCCTTGGGCCGAACTCGAACTTGAGCACCAGAAGATGATTATCGATGGGGAGGGCCGATTTCCGGGAGTGCGCGGTTTCTTCAATCATCTGGAACGCAAGAAGTACAAGCTCCATGTCCGCGTGTTCCTGAGCCGGTACCGCGGATATTCCCTGTGCTCGACTTGCAATGGCGCGCGCCTGCGCCGGGAAGCTCGCCAGGTGAAGATCAATGGGAGGCACATTTGCGACGTGTGCAGCATGACGGTGGAAGAGGCCTCGAAGTTTTTCGATCAGCTCGTGCTGACCGAGCAGGAAGCCGCGATTGCAGAAAAAATTCTGCAGGAAATTCGGGAACGGCTGCTCTTCCTGAACGAAGTCGGGTTGGAATACCTCGCTTTAGATCGGCTTTCTTCCACACTTTCGGGCGGCGAAGCCCAGCGGATTCAGCTTGCCACCTCGCTGGGTTCACGCCTGGTTGGCACACTTTATGTTCTGGATGAGCCTTCTATTGGGCTGCACAGCCGGGACACCCATCGCCTGATCAAGATCCTTCACGATTTGCGCGAGCTGGGCAACACGATCTTGGTGGTCGAGCACGATCCCGATATCATGCGCGCCTCTGACCGCATCCTCGATCTCGGCCCGGGTGCGGGCGAGAACGGTGGAAAGGTCATCGCCACCGGAACCTACGAGGAGATCAAGAATACTCCAGCATCGCTCACCGGCCGCTATCTCGCGGAAGAACTGCGCATCCAGGTGCCTCCGGTCCGTCGCAAGCCTGGAAGGCAATTCATCCAGATCTTTGGCGCCCGAGCGCACAACCTGAAACACATTGACCTGAAGATCCCCCTGGGGATGATCGTGGCAATCACGGGTGTTTCAGGGTCAGGCAAATCCAGTCTGCTGCACGATGTGCTGTTTCAGGCGGTGGCGGCGGCCAAGAAGCAAAACGACGGCGCGCAGCCGACGGCGGCAACATGGGATCGGCTTGAAGGCGCAGAGCTCATCGATGACCTGGTCCTCGTGGATCAGTCGCCCATCGGCCGTACACCGCGCTCGAATCCAGTAACCTACATCAAGGCTTTCGACGGCATCCGCGATCTGTTCGCTTCCTTGCCCGAAGCCCGGAAACGCGGCTTCACCGCCGGCCACTTCTCTTTCAATATTCCTGGCGGGCGCTGTGAGAACTGCCAGGGAGACGGCACGGTCACTGTGGAGATGCAGTTCCTGGCCGATGTGGAGCTGATCTGCGAGGAGTGCAAAGGGACACGCTTCAAGCCTCAAGTACTCGAGGTCCGTTACAAAGGCAAGAATATCCATGAAGTGCTAAACCTCACAGTGAAAGAGGCGTTGAGGTTTTTTGCCGAGGTCCCCAAGGTGACGGAGAAATTGCGTGTCCTGGAGGAAGTAGGGGTCGGATATTTGCGGCTGGGCCAATCGGCGACAACCCTGTCTGGGGGCGAAGCGCAGCGCATGAAATTGGCGGCGCACTTACAACCAGCGGCGCGGCAAACGGGACACCCGACGGCGCGCGAAAATGGGTCGCGCTTTCGCCATCGTATGCTCTACATTTTCGATGAACCGACGACCGGACTACACTTTGATGACGTAAGCAAACTGCTTTCTGCCTTCCGCCGTCTAATTGATGCAGGGGGCTCGATAATCGTGATCGAACACAATCTTGAGGTCATTAAGACAGCGGATTGGGTGGTCGATCTCGGTCCCGAAGGCGGCGACCGCGGCGGATATGTCGTGGGTTCGGGACCACCTGAAGCGATCGCCAAGCTGCCCGATTCCTACACTGGCAAGTACCTGGCCCGCATCTTAGATGGTAACGGAGCCGCTCGTTCCAATGGCAACAAGTAGAGGATTTCTGGGTGCGGTGCTTGCCTTCGCCCTGAGCAGCGGGATCGTGTCTGCTCAGACCACGGGCAAGACTGTGCGCCACCACAAAGAAGCGGTGGTTGACCAATCCTCACCGGAGCTCGCACAAGCAGAAAGCGCAATCGACAAGAAGGACTACACGAGCGCAGAACCGCTGCTTAAGAAAGTAGTGGAGCGAACGCCTTCCGATTACCAAGCATGGTTCGATCTCGGCTTTGTATACAACGCGCTGGGCAGAAGCGAAGACTCGATCGCGGCCTACCGCAAATCTGTCGCGGCCAACCCGGACATTTTCGAATCGAAGTTGAATTTGGGATTAATGCTCGCCAAGGCACGCCAACCGGATGCTGAGCGCTTTCTTCGTGCGGCGATCAAACTGACTCCGGTGGGCCATGTGGAAGAGGGCCGCGAACGCGCCTGGCTATCGTTGGGTCATGTCCTGGAGGCAAACAAGCCGCAGGAAGCGCTAGAGGCGTACCGTGAAGCTGCTGCGCTGAAACCTAAGGATCCTGAGCCTCACATCTCCGCTGGCCTGCTACGCGAACGTCAGAGTGATCTAGCCGGGGCGGAGAAAGAATATCAGCAGGTGCTGACGCTGGAACCCCAATCGGTCGAAGCGCTCACCGCTCTGGCCAACATCTACATGCGCAGTAAGCGTCTGCCGGACGCCGAAAATGCGCTACGTAAGCTCGTTGCACTCCGTCCCGAAGACGCCGGCGTACACGTCCAACTGGGACGTATGCTGGCCGCTTTGGGAAAGACCGATGATGCAATTGCCCAACTTCAGACAGGACTGAAACTCGCTCCGGCTGATGCGGACGCGGAGCGCGACTTGGCCGATCTCTATGCGACCGCGGGAAGATTTAATCAGGCAGAAGCCGTATATCGGTCGCTCTCGGGCGTGAGACCTAATGATGCCGAGCTTCATCAGGGACTCGGCCATACGCTGATGAAGCAAAGGAAATTCCCCGAAGCGCAGCAGGAATTTATCAGCGCCATTAAGTTGAAGCCGGATTTGGGCACCGTGTACGGCGATTTGGCTGCGGTAGCCAATGAGAATAAGAACTATGAACTCACGATAAAGGCGCTGGACGCGCGCGCCAAGCTTCTCCCGGAAATTCCGGTAAGCTATTTTTTGCGCGCCATTGCCTATGATCATCTCCGGGATTACAAGCAGGCTGCGGCAAATTATCATTTGTTCCTACAGGCGGCCAATGGTCAGTTTCCGGACCAGGAATGGCAGGCCCGCCACCGCCTGATCGCGATCGAGCCGAAGAAGTAACTCATATGAGGAACTGGGGCGTCATTCTCGCCGTCCTTTTGGGCACTGCGCTCACCGCGTGGGCGCGGAAGGAGGAGACTCTGGAGGCACTCAAGAGCCGCGCAGAGTCCGCGAAGGTTGCGGACCGTCCCGGCATCTGCACTGAAATTGCCGAGCGCCAGCTTGATGCCGCCCACACACTTTATACCGACGGCAAGGCAGAGCAGGCGCGCGCCGCCATCGATGACGTTGTCCTTTACTCGGAACGGGCCGGCGACGCGGCCGCAACATCGGGCAAGAAGCTCAAGCACACGGAAATTGTCGTGCGAAAGATGGCACACAAGTTGCGAGACCTGAAGCGCACTCTCAGCTTCGAAGATCAACCCCCGGTACAGAACGCGATTGATCGCCTGGAGCACGTCCGCACCGATCTGCTGAGTAAGATGTTCGGCGTCAAGGGTGAAAAATGATTTTCCCCAGCCCGTTTGTCCGTATTTGTGTGTTCTTATTTTGCTTTCCGGCCGCCTTTAGTAGCGCGCAAGGCAGGCACGCCTCACTGACTCCTGCTGAAGCTGACCAGTTGCGGGATACGGCCATGGAACCGGACCAGCGTCTCAAGCTGTTCGTCAAGTTCACGCGTGCCCGCCTCGCCTCACTCGAACAGATGCGTAGCGATCCCAAGGTCACTGACCGCGGCAAGCAGACCCATGACCAACTCGAAGAGTTCCTGGCCCTCTACGACGAACTTAACGATAACGTTGATACGTACGCCGGTCGCAAGAACGACATTCGCAAACCGCTCAAGGCCGTCATCGAAGCCGATACCGAGTTTCAGGCAAAATTGCGCGCGCTGAAGGATGCCGCCGGAATCCAGGAAGCTGAAGCCAAACAGTACGAGTTTGTGCTCTCGAATGTGATTGACGCGGTGGACAGCGGGGCTGACGATCACCGCAAACTCCTCGCCGAGGAAGAAGAAGCGGCCAAGCATAAGAAGAAAAAAGCGAGCCCTTAACTGTTAAGAGTGCTAAGCGACTCGCTAAGATGGCAGAGAAAGAACAATTCCATTTCTTCTGCCTGCGAATTCTCCGCGTATTCTGGGACCAAAGATTTTCTCGTGCTAATCTACCTCCAACGTGAGAGAGAGTCTTCCCCACATTTTCCAGGAAAGTTATCGCGAAC
>QIAR01000362.1 GCA_003225595.1 Acidobacteriota bacterium
AGTAAGGCGTTCCCCTATGGCCGGCTCCTGCAATTAGTGAATCTCCCCGACCAAGAGCCTTACGAAGCTAGACGGGTGCAGCAGGCAGAGACTGCACTATTGCATTTTCTTCAAACGAACGGATTCTTCAAGGCACAAGTCCACACATCGACCCAACTTGACGAAGCACATCATCTGGCCAATGTGGCCTTTCAGATACAGCTAGGAAAACGGGCAAAAATCGGCCGTGTTGAAGTGCAAGGACCTCCGCCGCAAGAAGCACAACGGCTCTTGCAGACAACGCGCTCGCTGCGTGCGAACCTGACCGGTGCATCGTTGAAGTCTGGGAAACCATACACCTCCGAACGCCTGAAGGCTGGCACAAACCGGCTTAAGGCGTACCTGATAAAACAGAATCGCCTGGCAAGCCGCATCCAGGTGAGCCCACCGCAATATCATCCTGATACCAATCGCGCGGATTTCACAATCAACGTGGATGAAGGCCCCACGGTGGTCGTGCGTACGACTGGAGCCCGGCTCTCGTGGATCCCTTTCCTTGGAGAAAGGACCAAACGAAAACTGATCCCGATCTACGAAGAAGGCTCGGTCGATCGTGATCTGGTGGATGAGGGGAAACGCAACCTCATTAACTATTTTCAAGGCAAAGGCTACTTCGATGTGCGCGTGGACACGGCATTCCAGCAGCAGCCCCAGACTATCTCTCTCGTATATGCCATCACCAAGGGAAGACGCCACAAAGTAGAGGAGATCGCATTCCGCGGCAATCACAACATTGCGAAGAACGAACTCGAAAGCCATATTGCGATTGAGGAGAAGCATTTTTTGTCAGGAGGCCACCTTTTGTCACGAGGGCGCTTCAGTGACAAGTTGCTCCGGCAGAGCATCAACGACTTGAAAGCGGTCTACCACGATCGCGGATTCGAGGATGTCTCCGTCGATCCCGAGGTAGTGGATAAGGAACCGAAGATCTACGTCACTTTCCAGATCACGGAGGGTCCGCAGACCCAAGTTGAGACTGTGAATTTTCAGGGCACTAAGGAATTTCAACCCGCGGCCCTGAGTCCTCCGGAGGGGTTCCAGTTGCGCGCGGGCGCACCTTTCTCGCCGCGACGCATGTCGGAAGATCGTGGCCACATGCTCGCCGTGTATCTGGATCACGGTTACTTGCGCGCTGAGGTCAAAGCCAATGTGACTCGACACCCGGAGGATCCTCACAAAGTCGACGTCACATACAACATCACAGAAGGACAGCAGGTACGCGTGGCGCAGGTGGTGATTGCGGGCGAGAAGGTGACGCGCCCAGTTCTGATCTCCAAAATTGCGGGTATTCGGCCGGAGACCCCGCTCAGTCAGGGGAAGCTGTTGGAGTCGGAGAGCGAGTTGTACAACCTGGGTATTTTTGACTGGGCCAGCATCGGCCCGCGCCGGCCGATCACCGATCAAAGCGAGGAAGAAGCCGTGATCAAGGTGCACGAGTCGCGTCGGAATACGATCACCTATGGTTTCGGATTCGAGATTTCCCGGCGAGGCGGTAGTGTGCCGTCAGGGACGGTAGCTGTACCGGGTTTGCCAACCATCGGACTCGGCAAAGCGAAAATTGCTCCCAGCGAACAGACCTTTGCGAGCCCCCGCGGCTCGGTTGAATTTACACGGCGCAACCTGCGCGGGTTGGGAGAAACCGGCGCGATTTCTTTGCTCATGGCACGCCTCGATCAGCGCGTGCTGGCCACTTATAGCGATCCACGTTTTCGCCGGACTAGATGGAGCTCGCTGTTCAGCATATCCGCCGAGCGAACAACGGAGAATCCTATCTACGCAGCCAGGTTGGAAAAGGTGTCGTTCCAACTCGAACGGATAATCGATAAGAAGAAGACCACTACTGCGCAGGTACGCTACAGCTTTGGTAAGACAGACCTAAACCAGCTGCTGGTTCCGGACCTGGTATTGCCACAAGACCGATCGGTGCGTCTGTCCACGTTCTCCGGCACCATCATAAAAGACACTCGCGATAAGCCGCTGGATGCTCACCGCGGCTTGTTCCAGACTTCCGACCTTGGAATAACCAGTAAGGCCATCGGAGCCAGCGCGAACTTTGCACGTTATCTGGGACAGCTAGCGTATTACCGCGAGATCGGTGGTGGGATCGTGTGGGCCAACAGCATCCGCCTGGGATTGGCGAAGTCGTTCGGTAACAGCGACATTCCAACCAGTGAGCTGTTCTTCACGGGCGGCGGGACTACGCTTCGTGGTTTTCCGGTCAACGGAGCCGGACCACAAAGGTTCGTAACGGTTTGCAGCGATCCAAAGGATCTTTCCACTTGTGACAAGATCACCGTGCCGGTCGGCGGTAATCAGCTGTTCATTCTCAATTCTGAACTCAGGTTTCCCCTTCCCATCATGAAAAATCTAGGAGCGGTGCTGTTCTACGACGGGGGAAATGTTTACGACCGCATTAGTGTCAGCCGCTTCGTCCAGGACTACTCGAATACCGTCGGATTTGGCTTTCGGTATAACACTCCGGTTGGCCCAGTCCGGTTCGATATTGGGCGCAATCTGAACCCGGTGACGGGGTTCAGGGCAACACAATTTTTTATCACCTTAGGTCAGGCCTTCTAAAGAGGGTCGAACCGATTGAGGCTGTCATGACTCACAAAAGAATGATTGGCTGGATATTGGGATCCATTGCGGCTTTATTGGTTGTCGTGGTAGTCGCCGGGATTTTCACTTTGAGGAGCGGCGGTTTTCATCGTTACGTCCTCGCGAAGATTGTGGAAAGTACCAACGAGGCTACTGGAGGCCGGACGGAGATCAAGAATTTCGATTTCCACTGGCGTAACTTGAGTGCTGACGTTTACGGGCTCGTCCTGCACGGCACGGAGAAAGACCCTAATCGACCGCTGCTCGCTCTCGATAAGCTCTCAATTAATCTCAAGATCATCTCCGCGCTCCATCGCAAGGTTGACCTTAACGAGATCGTAGTTCAACATCCCGTGATTCACCTGATCAGCGATAGGGATGGCCGCAGCAACATCCCGCAACCAAAGCCCAAGAAAGAAAGTGCGCCCGTCAACGTTTTTGACCTCGGCATCAAACATGTGCTCCTCACGAATGGCGAGATCTATTACAACCAGGAGCGCTCTCCGATCGAAGCAGAACTGCATGATCTGCAGACGGAAATCCAGTACGAGATTTTGCAAGCCCGTTACGCCGGCTCCATGTCTTACCGGAATGGCCGGCTCCAGATGGGAACCTCTGCGCCGCTTCCACACGATCTGAACGCGAGTTTCACCGCCACGCCTTCTCTCCTGTCCATTACACCCGCCGTTCTGAGAGTCGGGTCTTCTCAGGTGCGGCTGGAAGCAAACGTCAGCGACTTCGGAAATCCGAAAGTCGATGGGACGTACCAGATACTGATCCATACTCAGGATTTCAAGCCGCTAATGACCGGTTCATCCGTTCCTGCCGGTAATATTAATCTCTCCGGCTCACTGCGCTACCAGAATTCGGAGAACGAGCCTTTCCTTCGCAACGTGGTCGTCGAAGGCCGGCTTGACAGTCGCGAACTCGACCTGTTGCTTCCACAGGCTCACGCCGCGGTTCGCGCCATACATGGGCAATACAAGCTGGCCAATGGCAACCTGGCGGCCAGTGATATTGGCGCTGACCTGCTCGGCGGCCATTTGAGTGCTGAGCTCACCATGCAGCACATGGACACGACGCCGGTGTCGCGCCTGAGAGCTTCCGTGCGCGCTATTTCACTGCGAAGTATTCGTGAGGTGGCGAACTCTGGAGACCTCAAGCGCGTGCCGGTGACAGGGCGCATCGACGGTGGAGCAGACGCCTCCTGGACCGGCAGCATGACCAGCCTCAAAGCAAAATCCGATATCTCGCTCAAGGCTGCGGTCTCGCAAGACTCCACCGCAAGACAGACGCTGGTTCCGGTGGATGGGGTTATCCACGTCGATTATGATGGCACACACAACGTAATTGCCCTGCGAGACACGTTCTTCCGTACTCCTCAAACCACTATCGATGTGCACGGGATCGTCAGCGACCATTCGGATCTGCGTGTTCAGGCGAGGACCAACGATTTGCAGGAACTGAGTGCCCTGGCAGCAGCGCTTCAAACACCAAACAATGAGCGTACAGCTGGTTCCACTCCGGCCAAAACGCTGAGCATCTCGGGCTCCGCTGTTCTGACGGCGGCAATGCAAGGCTCAATGAAAGACCCGCGGATCACGGGACAGGTTAACGCTCAGAATCTACGGGCCGATGGTAGCGAATGGCGCAGCCTGCAATTTGCTCTTCAGGCCAGCCCCTCGGGAATCAGCCTGCAACATGGCTCCCTGATTGCCGCACGGCAAGGGCAGGCTTCGTTCAGCATGAGCGTCGGACTGAGACAATGGAAGTACCTCCCTTCCAACCCGATCGCGGCGAATCTGTCGGTCCGGCAAATGGCAGTCAATCAACTGCAGAAATTCGCCAAGCTGGACTACCCAGTCAGCGGCAATTTGTCGGCGGATATTTCAGTGCGCGGCTCGCAGCTCAACCCAACAGGAAACGGCTCCGCGCAAATATCGCAAGCACGGGTCTATGAGCAGACTGTTCAGAATCTGTCGCTTCAGTTTCAGGCGGCCGGCAACTCGGTCAAATCGACTCTCACTGTGAAACTACCGGCGGGTTCGGCGACAGCACATTTGGTCTACTACCCGAAAAATCAGGGATACGAGCTGCAGATGAATGCTCCAGGGATCAATCTGGCGCGGCTCGATGCCGTCCAGCAACGGAACCTAGCGCTCACTGGCACGCTCACGGCCTCGGCCAGCGGCAAGGGAACGCTGCAGGATCCTCAACTCATGGCTACGGTGCAGATCCCACAGCTTCAGGTCCGACAGGCCAGCGTCAAGGCGATCAAAGCCCAAATGAACCTGGCCGATCACCACGCGAATCTGACGCTCGACTCCGAATTCGCCAATGCTTTTGTGCGGGCACGCAGCGAGGTGAATCTGACCGGCGATTATTACACCGTGGCAGCCATTGATACGAAAGGTCTGCCGCTTGAACCGCTGATAGCGCTTTACAAGCCGGTGCCAACCCAATTTCGCGGTCAGTTGGAATTCCATGCCTCCGCCAAAGGCCCGCTGAAAGATAAATCGCGCATGGAAGCTCACCTGATGATCCCGACGTTAACCGCGGCTTACCAGGCGATCCAAATCGCGAATGTTCGTCCCATCCAGATTGACTATGCTAACTCGGTGGTTGTGATCGCACCCAGTGAGATCAGGGGCACAGACACCTCGGTCCGATTCGATGGTGAGGTTCCGCTGAAGGGCTCTGCCCCTCCGAGATTGAATGTCTTGGGAAGCATCGACATGCAGTTGCTGCGCATCATCAGCCCCGACGTGCAGAGCTCAGGCAAACTGAATATCGACCTCCACGCCACTCGCAGCATCACGCAGGAGTTGGGAGTGCAGGGAAAGGTCCGGTTGCAGAATGTCTCGCTGGCTATAGCGAGCGCGCCCATGGGAGTCGAAAACGTGAATGGAATTCTCGATATCCAGAACACAGATGTGCGGATCAGCCAGCTCACAGGTCAGCTTGGAGGCGGCGAGATTACAGGCGGAGGCGTCGTGACCTATAAGCCGCAAGTGCAGTTCAATATTGCGCTCGATGCGAAGGGCGTTCGCTTGCGCTACCCGGAAGGGTTGCGGGCCGTTCTGAACAGCAACTTAGTGCTGAGTGGCACGACGGAAGAT
>QIAR01000256.1 GCA_003225595.1 Acidobacteriota bacterium
GAAAGTCAGAGAACTTATTTCGCATGTTTCGCACCTTCACAGCCTTGGGTTGGTTCAGGCAAACTCCGGCACCCGGGCGGACAAAAAGCGGACAAAAAATTAGGTTCGCCGGAGGTTTGTGTTGAATCAAAAAGGATTGGAGCGGCCGGGAAAGGGTCTGCAAAACCTTTATACGTGGGTTCGATTCCCACCCGCGCCTCCAATCCGCTGACTACCGCCAAATCCAGCAATCCGCATCTGAACATCAAATTGGGTAAGAGTGTCCATCCGGGCCGGATGGCCGGAATGATCTCTCGGGGCACGATATCGGCCCGGAATCGCCCCCAGATCCCGCCCTGTAGATAATTCCCCGATGTGAATGGGCGAGTTCGCCAGGAACCGCAGACACTCTGGCACCGGCGCGATGACACCATTAGAAGAATGGGAACCCTCCGCATGACCGGCTCTTTTTGTCTCGCATGGTCCCGGCAAAATTTCTTTAGCGGCGATGTAGTTCAGCGTGAGTCTGCAGGAATCGTAGGACCTGACCGCGCGAGAAGATGCCGTCCGTCGGAGACCACTGGTAGCTGGTTGATGTCGTCACGGCTCATCATCTCAAGTGCCTGGACGGCGGGGGTATCCGGTGCAACTATGCGGAGCTCACGGAGAGGGCGCATCACACTTTGCACGCTGGTCTGCGACCAGTGGTCGCGAGGGATTTTCTTAACTTCATTTGGGGTAATCAGTCCAGCCAGAGAGTCGTTTTGTACGACGATGAAGCAGCGGCGCCCACTGCGCAATAGGTATTCATCGATAAAGTCCTGCAGACTCAAATGGCCCTCGACTGTGGGGCAGTCGCGCTCCATGATGTCGGCTACGCGTCGGCCACGTAGTCCTTCCATGAGCTCTACTTGAATGTAGCTACTGCGCGAAGCGTCGAGCAGGAACCAGCCGATAAACGCCAGCCACAGTCCGCCGAAATTGGCGCCTACGAAGAAGCGGAACAAGCCGAGCACGATGAAGATGAAAGCTACTGCCTGTCCGACCTGCGCGGCCAGTCGCGTAGAACGGTCAGCATTTCGTGTTATCCACCAAATCACGGCGCGCAAGACGCGACCGCCGTCAAGCGGAAATCCGGGAACCATGTTAAAGGCCGCGAGTCCGATATTGATGTATCCGAGCCACAACAGCACCGCGATCAGAGGAGTACTAGGTTCGGCGCCGGGCAGCCACCCCGAGATCCGCGCAATGAAAAGGAAAATGAGTCCGATTAACGCGCTGGTGAGGGGACCGGCAATTGCAATCCAGAACTCTGACTTTGCGTCTGAAGCTTCCGATTCGATCTGCGAAACTCCGCCCAGCGCAAACAACGTGATGGCACGCACACGGAGTCCACGCGATTTTGCTACGACTGAGTGGGCCAATTCATGCAGAAGAAGGGCGGCAAAGAACAGCAAACCCGTGACAACGGCGGCCGACCACACCACAGCGTCGCGCCACTCTGGCGTGACACTGTGAAAGTGGTCAGCCAGCGACAGCATAATCAGTAGGGCAATGATGAACCAGCTGTAGTGGAGCCCCACCGAGATGCCAGCAATTCGCCCGAGTTTAACCTGTGCTTGCAATTGCGGGGCAACCTCAACTCAACCAAGGTTGAGACCAACTTCACTTCTTCGATGCGGAGAAGAGACAGAACGACAGCCCGGTAATTTCCAGTCCATTCCCCAACCCAATAGTATCCGGTCGTGGTTACAGCAATCCCTAAATCGCAATCACGACCACGTGTGACGGCCGCGGTCATATCGACATCGCAACTTACTCCGGCGAGAAACCTTCTACAAGCCTGACTGGCTGCGGAAAAACTAATTGGAGTGGCTCAACCATGGGAGGGCACGCCTTTCAGGCGCGCCGTGCACTTAATCTGGCGGCGCTTACGGCACGGCTGAAGCCGTGCCCTTCCACAAATGTACCAATCCCCGCGTTTTTCCGCAGCCTGTGAAGTCGTGCCCTTCCCAAAATACGCAGTGACCGGAGTTTTCCGCAAACAGCTAAACAATTTTCCGCGGGCTATCGGCCGAGCGATTCCCGTCAGTCTCTTCGGTGCCTCGATCAACCGCCCAGTTTATTTCGTCGTTCCGACAAATACTGCCGGAGCCGCTGAAGCACTGTGTCGGCTTTCCCTTCGACGATCTGTCGTTCTATTTCCTTGAGCGCGAAATGAACAATGTCGTGATGATGTAACTCCTGATCGTTCATCTCTTGGCTCAGCTCGAGCCAGAGTGTGTGCAGAAGCTCGATCTCTCGGGGAGTGAGGTGAGGAGCGTGTGGTCCCAGGTAAAAGAAGTGCTTTTCTCCCGATGGAGCATATATCTCAATACTCATTTTGGGACGCGGCTGCGGGAGTCGTTCCCACGCCAGACCAATCATGCGAGCTTGCTCATTCATCGACATTTTCGAAGATCTTCCCAATACTATGCTGCGAGAGTGCAGGCTGGCCGCGGCGCGGACGATGCCATCCCAGAGATTGTTAGCTGCGGCAACGGCTAATCGAACCGGCTTACCCTCCTTTTCGGCCAGGGCTACCACTTTAGTGAAAAGCAATTGCTCGAGCGTGGTGAAGAGTTGGTCAGGGGCTAAACCATGTTCTCCCGCCGCCCGTCTAAGCATTCGGATGTGCAGCACGACGATGTCCTGCCGTTCTACGTTGACCTGCCCAAGCACAACAGCGACGTGGGAGAGCGCATGGTAATTGCCGATGCCCACCAGTACGCCTCCGGGCCGGCAGCGTATGGTTTCCGGCGAAAGGTTGGGTTCCTGGATCAGTCTGAACTCATCGACGCGTGGGTGCGGAGTACTGCGCCTTTGTGTGAACTTTTCTGAGGCCGTAAAGACGACAAACAAAAACACGGAAAAGGTTATTCCGGAAATGGTCGCCGACGGCTTAGTCACGAGATTTGTGACGGCGATCCCAAGGAGAATCAATGTGATGATTCCCAAGCCAAAGGGAATCTCGACGCCGCGAAATCTAAAGTTGAGAGGGACACGAAACTCGCGTGGACCCGGCTCGGTATAACGGAGTACCAATACCGCAAGACTTTGCAATACGAAGGTCCACAGGACGCCGAAGGCATAGGCCTCGCCTAATACGTATACAGCTCCGCCGCTAAGAAGAATCGTAAGAAGCTGGAGGGCCACCACCAGGTTTATGATCCGATGACTGGTTCCAAAGTTGGGATGTGGATGGCGGAACCACTCAGGCAAAACGCCATCTTCTGAGACCCGATTGAGTACGCCGTTGGATCCGACAATGGACGTGTTGACCGCGCCGGCCAGGATCAGGACGCCAACCAGGACGACAAAGAAGTGAAAAATTATCCGTAATGGCGCTGGAGCCGCGAGGTACATCGTCAAACCACCGATGAGATTGTCAAAAAAACCGGGGCGTACCTTGTCGGGAATAATCATGACGGCGAAGTAGGAAACAAGAGAGGTGAATAGCAAGCTGTAGACGAAAATGACCAGGCCCGCTTTCTTGAGATTCGCGAGCTTCGGATGCTCGATTTCGCGGTAAACCTGGGCTAGTGTCTCTTCGCCGCTCATGGCCAGTATTGAATGTCCAAGAGCAATGAAAATTCCCAGCAGTCCAATAGTGTGCGGCAACCGACTGCCGTGCAGCCAACCGAGTGCCTCAGGCGAGAACTGTAAATTCCTCGGTAGTGGCCAGGGAGGTGGGTGCGCTCCATGGACCCAGATGGTGTAAGTGCACCAGAGGATCAGAAGCACCACCATAGCGGTGGTGACGTACATAATACGAAGCGCTTTTTCGCCGCTTTCCGGAACGCCTTTTATATTGACCCGCCAAAAATAGAGAGTTACAAGAGCGGCAAAGATGGCCGCCGTGAGATCTCTGGGGAGATGAACATCGAGCCCCGCGTAGCGAAACAGTTCATTCAAGAATCCTGCAAGATACTGGCCGGCTGACACTCCGCTTATAGGGCCCGTGAGCACGTAATCGAACATTAAGGCGGAGACCGAGATCTTAGCTATGGTGCCGCCCATGGCCTCTTTCACAACCCGGTACACGCCTCCGCGGACAAACATGCTGCAGCTCTCGATGTAGACAGAGCGGACGGCGTACGAAAGCAGCATGACCGCCAAAATGAACCAGGGCGCAGCTTTCCCAATAGCCTGTTCGGCAATGCCGCCGGCGTAATAGGCTGACGATGCAAGATCGTTCAATACAATTGCGGCGGCGCGCCAAAACGAAATGAAGGTGAGCATCGCCGTGGTGGCCACGACGACCTGGGGAAGCGGGCGACGGCTGCCGGTCGAATCAGCCCTGGTGGGAGATGTGAAAGCCATAGGCGCGATACCGAAATACCGGCCAAGCCATATAAGATGAAAAAGGTAGAGAAGAAGTCAACTACGGTGAGTATTTCGCTGAGGTCCGTAAACAAGGTCTTAACAACATGAGTTCGTCAGCAGGACTCGGATGGGTGCCTCCTCTGCTAAAGAGTTTGGGGAGCGACACAGGATCTACGAAAAAAGCGCGGGCAAAGATGCCAAGCGAGAACAGAGTGTCCGATGTTTGGGCAACTGGTTGCGACTGAGTTACATCGGACAGTCGGAGCTGCAAACTGAACCGCGCGGCTTCGCGAGTCGACAAGGTTAAATGTTGTGATCAAGCGGTCCTGGTGACGGCAATGAAGCCGAAAGAAAAGATCCGTCGTTGGGGTCAAGCACTGATACATGCAGCAATAGTGGCTGGGCTGATCCTGATGCTGTGGCTCTCGCTTTTGCCATCTCTTCAGGTCAACTCGGTGCAACAGGTCTCGTACTCCGAATTCCTGCGGGCCGTGCGCGAAAGTCGCGTGCAGGTTGTGCATATCAGCTCCGCGGAGATACGAGGGGTGCTTCGGCCGGAGCAGGGCAAGGCAAAATCCGTTCAGCCGCACATCCTTTCCGCCGTCCGACCACCCGATTTATACGATCCTGAACTGCTGCCCCTGCTTAGAGAAAAGAGTGTCGAGGTGGTGGGCAAGCTCGATACTCCGAGTTGGTGGCGCTCACTGCTGGTTTCTGCGTTCCCCATGCTCGTCCTGATCGGCTTCTGGGCCTGGGCCATACGGAAGATGGGCCGTGGCGGTGAAGCTTTGCAGTTCGGACGTAACCGCGCCAAGATCTACAACCGTGCTGAGCGGGAGAAGGTTACATTTTCAGATGTAGCCGGCGTGGATGAGGCCAAAGCTGAGCTGGTTGAAATCGTTGATTTCCTGAAGCATCCAGACAAGTACCAGCGGTTGGGTGGGCGCATTCCCAAGGGCGTCCTCCTCGTAGGCCCGCCGGGTACCGGAAAGACGTTGCTGGCGCGTGCTGTCGCCGGCGAGGCCAACGCGCCCTTCTTTTCTATTTCCGGCTCCGAGTTCATCGAGCTGTTTGTCGGTTTGGGCGCGGCGCGGGTTCGCGATCTGTTCGAGGAGGCGAA
>QIAR01000257.1 GCA_003225595.1 Acidobacteriota bacterium
GCCCGGCTGCGGCGCTGGGAGCGCTGTACATGCTCAGTCTGACGTTTGCGACCTGGTGGGAGCCTGGCCACGGGGTCCCTGTATGGCGATATTTTGGCGCCGAGTTGGACCATCTGCCATTGCTCTTTCTGTTCGTCATTTTCTTTGTCGCCGACGCCGGTCAGAAGTGGGGACTGGACGGCCGGCGGCAGCGGGTTTGAGCTGCTTTGCTGATTCTCTTCGGATATCACGATTTAGCTTGAAAAACTCTGAGGCGAGGACACGATGAACAAAAGAGTGAGAGGATCTTTTGTCGCAATCACAGCAATAATCATGGCACTGGCCAGTCTGGGTTTGAGCCAGACCGCTGCAGATAAGGCACCCACACAAGAGCCACTCAAACGCGTCCTAGTACGGGCCGGCCACCTTCTGGATGTCAAGACCGGAAAAATCCTCGATAACCAGGCAATCCTGATCGAAGGTGACAAAGTCGTGAGCGTGGGGCCAGCGCCTGGCAACCAAGCCACATCCGGCGCAATCACGATTAATCTTCCCAATGCCACGGTGCTGCCGGGATTGATCGATGCGCACACGCATCTGACCGGCGATCCCAAGAACATCGGGTATCAGAGCCTGGGGATTTCGGTGCCCCGCGATGCCTTGACCGGCGCTAAGAATGCGCGTCTCACGCTACAAGCCGGATTCACTACCGTGCGGAACGTGGGTGCGACGGGCTACAGTGATGTCGCAGTGCGTGATGCCATCAACGCAGGTGACATTCCCGGGCCGCGAATGCTGGTCAGCGGACCTGCGCTGAGTATCACCGGAGGTCATTGCGACAACAACTTGCTTCCCTACGAATATCACGCAACCAGTGATGGTGCAGCGGATGGCATTGAAGCGGTGCAGCACAAGGTGCGCGAGATCATTAAGTACGGCGCCGACCTGATTAAGATCTGTGCGACCGGAGGCGTACTTTCGAAGGGAGATGATCCTCAGGCTTCGCAATACACGCTCGAGGAGATGAAGGCCATCGTGGCAGATGCCCACCGCCTGGGAAGGAAAGTCGCGGCGCACGCTCATGGCGCGCAGGGAATTCGCTGGGCATCCGAGGCGGGAGTGGACTCGGTCGAGCACGCGTCCTACATTGACGACGCTGCGATTGTTGAGTTGAAGAAAAATGGCACGTATCTGGTGCCCACGCTTTACCTCGGCGACTGGTTCATGGAAAACGCCGAGAAGAATCGTGTCCCCGATTTTTTGCTGGTGAAAGCCAAAGCCGTGATGCCGGCGGCACGCAAGAACGTCGCCCATGCCTTCGCCAGCGGCGTGAAGGTGGCGTTTGGCACGGATGCGGCGGTTTATCCGCATGGCCTGAACGCGCATGAGTTTGGCGTGATGGTGAAGCTAGGCCTGACTCCCCTGCAAGCGATCCAGGCAGCGACGGTGAATGACGCCGACCTGCTGGGCTGGTCTGACAAGGTTGGCACCATCGAGGCGGGCAAGTGGGCAGACATCATCGCGGTCGATGGCGACCCGCTGAAGGACGTGACTACTCTTGAGCACGTGAAGTTGGTGATGAAGGGGGGAGACATAGTGAAGAATGAGTATGGGAAGTAAGGGTTGGTGCTACGAGTTCCAAAACCCCGATCCGCGTAGGCCCGAGAGCCCCTCGTCTGGGCGGCCAAGTGCCCGCTTGCGCCATTCACTGCGAAAATCTATTGAATGCGAAAGCACGAAAAGGCCGACCTCTCGCAGCCGGCCTTCTTGATCCTTGGTGAGGGCAAACTACTTTTTGGGCGCGATGGCATCCTTGGTGGCCTTGGCGACGCGGAACTTCACTACGGTCTTCGCCTTGATCTGAATCGGCTCGCCAGTCTGCGGGTTGCGGCCCATGCGGGCTTTGCGGTGTGCCTTTACCAGGCGGCCCAGTCCGGGTATAACGAATAACCCATTCTTCTTGGTCTCTTTGATAGCCGTATCGGTCAGATGCTCGAGAAACGCCGCTGCCGTCTTGTTGTTGAGCTCAGTCTTCTCGGCCAGATGGCGGACGAGTTGTGTCTTGGTCATACCTGAAGCCATGAATCCTCCTCTGAAGTTGAACTGTGTGTTGTTGCTGGCTATCTTATAACAGCGCTCCTGTGGAAAAGAAGCATTTGAGCCGCATTTTATGCGGTATTTTTAATGCTGATATCTGGAAAAGCCTATAAAATCACATTGCCCCCAGCCTACCAGTCCCAAAATGGCCCTTCTAAGCAGGTCCGTGGGCTTGAACCGCGGGAGCCGACATCCGAACCGGAATAGCCGAGGGGAAGAGTCGCGACGGCCCAACCGCAAAATAGACGTTCCGGTGCGCATGGCGTTTTTTGACGCCGATCAGTGGACCCGGCGACCTCATCGTGCGTGTCATAATGCTTGAAGGAGTCAGCAGTGAGTTGTGTCATCTGTGGGATCCGAAAAGAAAAGCGCTTCTGCCCCGCGGTGCACGGACGCATCTGCCCACAGTGCTGCGGCGAACAGCGCGAAGTCACGCTCGACTGTCCGAGCGAGTGCGTTTACCTGCAGCAAGCGCGGGAGCACGAAAAGCCGCGCTCCGCAGCAGAACTCGACCGGGCGGCCTTGTTCCTGAATGTAGAAATTGGTGACCAATTCCTCTACCAGCATGAACACCTGCTGATGGGCTTGAGTTACGCGCTGGCGAA
Source organism: Acidobacteriota bacterium (assembly GCA_003225595.1). Lineage (GTDB taxonomy): Bacteria > Acidobacteriota > Terriglobia > Terriglobales > Acidobacteriaceae > Gp1-AA124. The sequence continues at coordinate 2,682 of QIAR01000257.1, forward strand.
GCGGGCACGGGCCGACCGCGGCCTCACCGATGGTGACCTGATCGCGACCCTTACCGCCATGACCAAGACTTATGAAACCTTGGTGAATTCAGGACTGCATTACGAAACGCCGATCGCCAGCGTGGGACAGCAGGCCGTGGCGGCGGAACTCCGAGAAATGCTGGAGGAATACCGCGAGGCGGAACAGAAGCAGATGGCCTACTCCCGATTGCGGGACTCCGATGTGCTCAGTGCCTTTGTCTTTCTAGTGCGACTGGCACATGGACGCACCTCAGGAAGGCCGAGGTCTCGTGGCTTTATCGATTTCCTCTTTGCCCGGTTCCCGGAGAATAAGTCCCTAATCGCCTCACCCGATGAAGTCGGCAGTCGGATCATCACTCCATAGGCTGACTTGGGTAGTGGTCAGGATCACGTCTGGGGCATCGAGGAATCGGTGACTACAAGCCGGAAAGGAAGTGACGCCATGCGTGGGCAGCAAATCAACAACGTTAGCGGCAAAGTCCTAATCGTCCTGTCTCTTACAGCGTTGCTTGCGGTACTTAGCGGGTACACTCAACCACCCCAACCGGACGAAGGCGCGGCGGCACATATCTTTCAGCTGTCAATCGTGGCCCTGGTGCCGGTGATCTTGCTTTTCCTAGTAACGGCGGATTGGAGGCAGCCTTCGCGAAGCGCGCGACCATTGACATTTCCAGCCGCCGCTTTGGTTCTCGCGTTTGGAGCGCTGTATTACCTTGAGCACTACCGATAAACTGCGACACAACCGTGGACCAGTTTCAATTTCCACAGGGTCGCTTTAGCATCCCACTGTGGCATGATTTCTTCATGACGCCAACAGTCAAGAGGGTGCTCGAAGCGGCATTCTGGTTCGTTCTAGGTCACCTCTCCTGTGCCGTTATGCATCACCTTCAGGTTTTCACAGGGAAATAGCTATGACCATCGGCAAGGGCAAGGCGCCCACGCAATCCGAATCAACTCGCTAAATGGATCGTAGACCGCTGCACCGGCCAGATTCCAGAAGAACCACAGAAGCCAGAGCCTCCCGCCGTGCACCACGCGAAAGCATCTCTACATATTTGGCCGCCATAGGCCGCAAAGGGGGCCAGGTGGGGGCAAACGTCGCCTAAAGACTATGAGCAAGGAAGAGCGTCGGAGGGTCGCTGCCAAGGCCGCTAGGACGTCCAACTCGAAAATCGAAAAGAATCTCATAGCGAAGGCGCTGGGCGAAAAGGGTCACGGGTTAGGCGGCAATTGCGGTGGCTCGTCTCTTTCAGCAAGTCGCCGGATGGTTGCAATTTGGTCAGCGAATTCTCGCATCTTATTTTCGATTTGTTCTAACGGAACAGTCGAATCCTGGCAATGCGCCAATGCCCAAGCAATGCTATCCGGGAATCCAGCCAAAATACTGCGCTGATCGTACCAAGTGTAGCTGCCTTTCATGTTCGGGTCTTTCGGTAGGTAACGCACCACGCAAGCACCACCGCAACTCGGCACGTATTTTGTGGTTTCATAAAGCATGAAAAGGCATAGATAGCTCATCACGCGCATAGGCAATGTGCGTTCAAAAAACTTGTCTGCCCAGTAACGGAACAAATAGTCTCCGATGCCTGTAGTCTCGAACGCTTCGCTGAGAAAAACGGCAGTATCCTCACTTTGCACCAAAGCCATTTCGCCGCTGACGCACCTCGTCGCCGTCAGCAGATGAAAGTAGGGTCTGCTATTTGCCTCGAAGAAAGGCGCAATATGATTTGCATACACATCCAGTATGACTTCTTCGAGCGCAAGCCGTGCTCCCGATGGCGTATCAGGAATGCCTTGCCGATATTTGTCGGACAGCTTGTCGAATGCCGTCGTGATGTACGAGGTTTGGCCAGCGCCCGTGAGCACCAAGTCGTCGCCAAACCTAAATACCTTAGAACGCTGAAATTTAGTGATCTCATCCGAGTGTTCGCTATCAGCGCACAGTATGATGCCATCGGAGCACATGAATCCAGCGGCTACAGTCATGGCCTTCACCTGTGGAAGCCGCTTTGGTTCGGGCTGTGGTTTGATATGCGGGAGCGGCTTTAGGATAGGAATCCTACACCCCCGCCTGTGGAAATCGAAACCGGCCCACCTCTTCCGTTTGCCCGCCTGGCTGTCGTCATTTATACTCGTCGGTTACTCTAGGGTGATTTATCGAACCAGGAGCAGCTATTTTTCATGCCCAAGCGCACATTCCAACCCAACCGGCGCCACCGCTCGAAAACGCACGGGTTTCGTACGCGCATGAAGACCAAGAGCGGACGCGCAGTCATCTCGCGCCGGCGCGCCAAGGGTCGCAAGCGGGTCTCGGTGAAGCCCGGGTTCCGCGAGTAAACTTCCTCTTTCCAAGCATACCGAGTGTTCGTAAACTGAGTTTGGGACGTGAGTTACAGTGAGCGCCATCGCTCCGAAGGGAGACACCAACTCGTCTGCGCCGGGCGCGCCGAAGGGAAACGGGGGGCGATTTCCTCGCAGCGCTCGCCTTTTGCGCCACGCTGATTTCGAGCGTGTTTACAAGGGGCGCCGCCACTTCTCGCCCTATATGACGGTGTTTTATCTGCGGCGTGATCAGGGCGAGGGGCCACGCGTAGGATTTACGGTGGGCCGAGCCCTGGGAGGCGCGGT
>QIAR01000258.1 GCA_003225595.1 Acidobacteriota bacterium
GGTCTCGATGCGCCATAGAAGATACGGGCTACGCCACGGGGCCAGGCGGTGCCCGCGAGTAGCGTTCCACAAAAATCTCAGAGCGTAACGCATGGGAAGATTGTGGTTAGTATAGCCCGTCCCCGCGACCAGGGTTTCAAATCGCACGTGCTAGAATTTAGCGCGAAGATTCGCATTTTCATGCCCCCGCGAAAAGGCCCGCCCGTCAGCCGAAAACCACGACTATGCCGCGCTCGACTTGGTGGCCGAAGGCCAGCACGAGCCCGCCCTCGCAGAATCCAATTGCACAGGTTCTTCGCTTCGCTCAGAATTGACGGTTAATGGGAACGGGAGAGCTGATGGCTGAAAGCTAGCAGCTATACATCGTACTTCTTCATCAAGTGCCTGAATGAGCGGTACGAAATTCCCAGCAGTTCGGAGGCGCGGGTCTGCACGCCATGCGAGCGGTTCAGCGCGGCCTGCAGCAATGAGCGCTCGATCTGGGCAACATATTTTTCCATATCGACACCCTCGGGCAGGATTGCGCCGGATGCGGAAGACGCTCCCGGCATCGCTCCGCCTCCGTTTGCCCCCGCGGCTTTCGTCTTCGGCCGCTCTGCGGGTAATTCTACGTGGAGCTCGTCAGTCATCTCCAGCGCGACGGCACGCTCGACGGTGTTTTCCAGTTGGCGCACATTGCCCGGCCACTCGTAGCCGCACAGTGAGTCCAAAGCTTGTGGGTGAACCCGCAAGATGCTCTTCCCTGCCGCGGGCGCGTACTTCTTCAGAAAATGATTGACCAGCAGCGGAATGTCCTCTCGCCGATCGCGCAGGGGCGGCACGCGGATGGGAATCACGCTGAGCCGATAGTAAAGGTCTTCCCGAAACGTGTTCTCTGCGACCAGACCGTCCAAATCGCGATTGGTGGCGGCAATCACGCGCACGTCCGTGCTAATTTCGCGCGTGCCCCCCACCGGACGCACGGTGCGTTCCTGCAGCACGCGCAAGAGCTTCACTTGCATGGGCAGTGTCATCTCGCTGATCTCGTCGAGGAAGATGGTTCCGCCATCGGCCACCTCGAACAAGCCACGCTTGTTCTGGTTGGCCCCGGTGAATGCGCCCTTCACGTAACCAAATAACTCGCTTTCGAGTAGGGTTTCGGGAAAGGCACCGCAGTTGACGGAGACGAAAGACTCTGTATCGCGCGGCGAGCACACGTGCACGGCCCGCGCCACCAGTTCCTTGCCCGTACCACTCTCGCCGTAAATCAGAATGGTGCTGTTGGTGGAAGCCACGGTGCGAGTGGTCTGCTTCAGCTTCTCCATCGCCGGGCTGACGCCGATGATGTTATCCAGCGAATTGCGGGTCGCGGCATCGCGCCGTAAAGCGAAATTCTGTTTGCTGAGTATAACCTTCTCCAGCGCACGGTTGATGGCCAGCTTGATCTCGTCGACCAGCCCTGGACTCTTACGGATGTAATCCGATGCCCCGCCGGCCTTCACCGCGTCGACCGCCGCCTCGAGGTCATCCACTGCGGTGATGAGGATCACGGCCGAATCCGGGGAAGCCTGGTGCGCATAGCGCAACACCTCGATGCCATCAATGTTGGGCATCTTGATGTCGGTTACGATCACGTCGTACAGTGCTCCATCGATCTTGCGCTTGGCGGCCTCGCCGGAGTTCACGGTCTCTACGCGATAATTTTCCCGGCGCAAAGCAATATCCAGCAGTTCACAGATCGAGCGCTCGTCATCGCAGACCAGGATGTTAGCCATGCACTCTCTCTCCTGCAGCATCTGCTGACGTATCCGCGCCGACGTTCTGCTGCTGGTCTAGATATTTCGAAGCAGCCAGCGGACCGTTTGCCTGCTCCATTTCGACAGCAATGCCGCGCAAGCGCAGAACGAACGTCGTTCCCTCCCCAGCCCGGGAGCGAGCCCACACCTTGCCGTCATGGGCCTGCACGATCTGGTACACGATAGCCAGACCCAAACCGGTCCCACCCTCGAACTGCGACTGAAAGGGTTCGAAGATCTTCTCCGTCTGCTGCGGGCTGATACCCGCGCCAGTGTCGGCAAAGTCTATTTGCCAGTCCTGGCCGCACAATTCCAGCGAAACCGTGAGGATTCCGCCTCCTTTCATGGCACGCACCGCGTTTTCACAAAAATTCCAGAAGACCTGTTTCATTTTGTCGCCATCAGCCAGCACCCACGCTTCTTTCACCGCAAAGTGCCGCTCGATGCGGATACCCGATCCTTCCGCGACTAGCCGGTGCTCGAGCAGGGTCAGCGTATCTCGGAGCAGTGGCATCAGATTTACCTTGTCGAAGTGGTATTGCTTGCCGCGGGAGTAGGCTAGGAAATCAGTGATGATGTTGTTCAGCCGTTCCGACTCGCGAGTCACGATTTCCAGCAACTGCCGGTGCTCCTCGCTCAAAGCGGGGATGCCAGAGAGCATGCCCGCTGATCCCGCGATCGAAGTGAGAGGATTACGAATCTCATGCGCAATAGCCGCGGCTAAGCGTCCGACGGCCGCCAGCCGGTCCTGCATGCGCACTTCGCGCTCCAGGCGCCGGATCTCTGTCAGATCGTCAAAGGTGTAGACCAGGCCCAGAGTGCCGCGCCCGGGTACGCTCAGCGCAGTAACCATTACCCGGAGAGTTTTGCGAAAACCATTCGGCGCGTTAAAGCGTACTTCGCTGTGTACCCGCTCAGAGCCGACACTGGGCAGAGCATCCACAAATAATGTGTTCACCGGCTTGTGCAGCAGGTCGCTTTCCGGCCACTCCAGCAGTTTCTGGGCTGCCGCATTGACCAGCGTGATGTGGCCGTCCAGCCCGGTGGTGATCAGGCCGCCGCTGATCGACTGAATGATATTCTCGTGCAGCGCTTGCAGGTTCTCCAGCGCACCGCTGGCGTGTTTTAGTTGCACATCCACCTGGCGTAGCTTGGCTGTCAGTAAGCCGGCAAGGTAGGCGATTGCGAGAAATGCAAAGAGGTTGATGAAAATGATCGCCTGCAGCGACTTCAATCCGGGATGGGTTGTAGAGTACGACGGAATCAGCCCGTAGTAATTCGCCTCCAGGATGGCACCGTACAGGATAAAGGCCGCTGCCGCGATCAAGTATGCCCATGCTCGCGGCAGCAGAATGCAGGCAACAATGATGACCAGTGGATAAAGGAAATTCAGCGAGCTGTCGACCCCGCCGGTTACATGGACAACCAGCGTGACCATGGCCAGATCGGTAAGTACCTGCAGGAGAGCCTGCACCCGATACTCACGCCACACCGAGAGCAACAGAACGTAGAAAAGAGACAACGTGTACCACAGCACGACCGTACTGATGAACAGCCACAGGGGAATCGTTGTAGGCGTGAACTGGGCAACCGCGAGTTCCACTCCAAGCAGGAACGTGAGGATGATGATGCGGACCTTGACCAGCCACGCCAGCCAGTTCCGTTCATCGAACGTCGATTGCATGCCGGATCCAGATTTCTGTACGCCGTCTTCCCGTGAACGCGGTTCAGGAGAAAACTTGCAGCCCAGCGTTCTGACAGGAAATTTCGTAGCCGAAGAAAAGGCCGTGACCGAGATCCCGCACGGCCTTCCTCTTCGGCAAGTTTTACCTAACCTGCCAACTTGGCGATCATCGAGAACAACGGCAGGTAAAGTGAGATCACGATGCCGCCGATGCTAATGCCCAATACGCCGATAATGATCGGTTCCAACATGGCCAACATGTCCCTGGTAGCCGAGTCGACTTCGTCTTCGTAGAAGTCGGCGATCTTCTGCAGCATGGAGTCCATGGCGCCGGTCGCTTCGCCGACGCCAATCATCTGCGTCACCATATTGGGGAAGACCCCGCATTCCTTGAGAGGGTCGACAATAGTGCGGCCCTCTTCGATGGCTTTGCGCACCTTCATCAGGGCCTCTTCCAGCACCGCATTGCCGGAAGTCTTTGCAGTGATGGCCAGACCTTCCAGGATAGGCACGCCGGAGGTGATCAGGGTACCGAGCGTACGGGTAAAGCGGGCCACGGCAATCTTGCGCAGCAGGAGGCCGAGTACGGGCAGCTTCAACAGCATGTAATCGAAATAGTAGCGCCCCCGGGGATGCTTGCGTACTTGCTTGATGCCAAATACGATGGCCACGGCGCCCACGATGAAGAACCACCAGAACTGGCCCACGAAGGCGCTGAGCCCAACGACGATGCGCGTGGGTAGGGGCAGGGTTACGCCCAGCCCGACAAACAGGTTGGCAAATATGGGCACCACCCATTTGAGCAGCGCGCCAACAATGAGGATAGCGATCGAGACCACCGCGACCGGGTAGATCAACGCGGACTTCACGGCAGAACGCAGTTTCACAGCCTTTTCCACGTACTGCGCCAGGCGCTGGAGGATGATGTCTAGAATACCGCCGGTCTCGCCGGCATCCATCATGTTGGTGGTCAGGTCATCAAAGACCTTGGGATACTGGCGCATGGCGTTGGCCAGAGTCGAGCCGCCCTCGACCGTGGTCCGCACTCCGTTTAATGTTTTCTGGAAGGCCGGGTTCTCCTGGTTGGCGGCAAGGATTTCCAGACACTGCACCAAAGGAAGACCGGCATCGATCATGACTGAGAACTGCCGGAAAAAGATGGCGATGTCTTTGGTCTTGACCTTCCCCGAGCCGAATGTGGGGAGAGAGAACTCTTTCCCTTTCTCCCGAATAGAGCCTGTAGTGATCCGCTCACGGCGCAGTTGGGATATCAGCACCTGCTTGTTTACTGCGACCCGCTCCCCGGAAATCTTCTGGCCGGATGCGTTTTTACCTGAAAATGTGAAAACTGGCATAGTAAACCTCTCCTCGCTTCGCTGCTTGCTTTCCGGCACTCAACGGCCCAGCGCCGGTCCTCCACTTCCTGCGTCTATTCCGTCCTGGTGAGAGCGACGGACAAGCTCATTCCATTTTCAATCGGTCAGCGCTTTGGTACTGCGGCTTTCGCCATTCCAGCGCCGCCGCTGCTCCGGTTCAGACCCGCACCGCGAGCTATCATTTCCTGCAGTTCGTCCTGGTTGCTGGAGCGCGCGACCGCCACTTCCAG
>QIAR01000259.1:0-3149 GCA_003225595.1 Acidobacteriota bacterium
ATCTCACCTCACCACCTTGATGTCCAAAGAGCGGGCGCACGCACGCCGATGCTTTTGCCAGTTTCAATGGGAACCGCCATTTCTTCTTCCATCTTAAAGAGCTCCCTGAAGGCTGAATCCTACGGCGGGAGACCGAAATGCCGGACGAGTTGGAAATCTTGTTATGAACTTTGTCAGGCATTTGCAGTCTGGGAGGCTTGCAAACGTACCTTGGCCTGGCGCGCGGTTTCCCTGAGCAGTGGGTCGGGATTCTCCAGACAGCGGTTCAGTTCATGCTCCAGCGATTTCAACCCGAGCGTGCCAATCGCATAAGCCCCGCAGGACCGCAACCAGGGATCGTCGCTGCCCACCAGGGCTGCGACCGCCTCTTCCGGGCTGTCGATCCTAGCAGGTACCAAGCGGTTCGCAATGCTGGCACGCTCGGCTCTGGTGACCTTACCATCCAGCAAAGGAACCAGCATCTCGCGAAGCTGAGACTTGAGCACGTTGTCGAGGAACTCCAATGCATTATCGTGCACAGTCATCTTTTTTGACTGAAGCCCAATATAGGCGCTGGGGAAGTCGTGGCGCGGGTAGAGCAATTCGAGCAGTTGGAAGATGCGCTCTATCTCATGCTTCATCGACTCGGACACTGCCTGGGCCACCGGTTCATCGCTCTGGGGCATTGTCCCCAAACTCTCCAGGATTTGATATGAGCGGTAATGACCCAGGATCTCGGCGGCCAGCACCGTTTCCAACATTTGGGTGTCGCGCTTTAACTCAGGATGGAGACGATGGAGTTGGTTCAAACCCGAGAGCATGCGAAGACGAAATGTGGTGTCCCCGTCCAGCAGGTGCTCCATGAGAGCGTAAGAGGCCGATTGCGTGCCGATAGTTGCAAGGATGACCGGGATTTGCCATCGCACTCCAATGGGCACCGTGGGATCTGTCAAGTGGTCACGCAGGTTACCGACAATGGGGTCACCTAACCGAGCCAGCACTTCCGTGACATCAGCGACGAGTCGGGGATCAGCAAGGCGATCCAACAAATCAGGGACGAGGCGGCGCTTTTGTAACTTCCCCACCGAGCGAATGGCCTCTCGCACCACCTCAACATCCGCATCCGCGATCAACTGGGAGAGTAGCGTCCCAAATTCATCCGGCAGCATTCCCAACAGGCGAGCCGCCTCGAGTCGCGTAGGCGTGCCCTCCGGGCCGGATTCTCCCACCATGCTGGCCAGCAATTGACGGGCAGCTTCGAGGTTCTGCGTCTCCCCAGGACGCGCCAGAAATGCTGTCATGGCCGAACGTATCGAGAAATCGGCGAAATCGCCCAGCTGTTGAATCCGGTCCAGAGGATCAATGTGCGCGTAGTGGCTAAGATACAAGAGCGCCTCAGTGCGCACCGCAAGATCCGGGTCCTGTAGCAAAGCTTCGACCTGTGGGAGCACGGCCTTGTCACCCACCGCAGCAAGGATGCCCAGCGCTTTCTTGCGCACCTCAGCGGCGGGGTGGTTCAATAGGGCTCGAATTGCGGGGTGCGCCGCTTGCTGGCGCCCTGATTCAAAAACGCTCAGCGCGTAAATGATTTCCTCAGGATCGGCGGCGGAGAGCTTTGCGGCCAGCACGTCGGTAGTGGTACGGTCTAGGACTGGCGTCACGGCACGCTCTGCCTCAAGGCGGTGCTCCTGCATGCTTTGCGTGAGCGTGGCCACGTATTGTTTCCGGGCCACCCAGGCGACAGTCAACCAGCCTCCTACCAGCGCCAGCCCGACCCAGCTCATTTGCCGCGCTGTCAGCCGCAAGTAAGTAGCAAAAACTAACACTGTGAGCCCGGCAAGACCGTCGCCCATCCGCCAAATCACCGTATCGATTAACCACTTTACCTGGAGCTTGAGTCGGCTGGGGAGGGGCAAATAAAGAAGTTCCACGGTGGACTTGTCGACCGAATACCGCCATACCCAGTCGCTCCCCCGCAACAGGACGACGGCAAATAGAGTTCCCGCGAGCAGCATGTAGGTCGAAGTCGCCAGCAGCGCCACCGGCAATGTAAACAGCGCCAGGCCGATGCCGAAACGGCGCAGCAGTCGCGAAGTCAACAGAAGTTGCACTAGCAGGGCAAGAATTCCGGCGTAAAACGTGAAGTCGCCGAAGAAGGCTGCTAAATGATCTTTAGCGGGAATGAACTCTTTAGCGATAGCCTTGAACTGCCAGCCGATTACGGCCGTCACAAAGGACGAGACCCAGATGAGGCCAGCGATCGCGCGCAGATAAGACGAAGAAAAAACCAGTCTCGCGCTTTCTAGCAGGTTTCGCGGCCCAAGCTCGGCGGGTGCTTCAGCCGATTCGGTATCGGTAATGGATTCTTGATGTTGTCTCCAGATTAGGACCACCAACAGCAGGCAAGCGGAGAGAAAAAAAGCCATTCCAAGCAGAAGGCTCTCGGCGCCGAATGCCTTTGCCACAATTTTTGAAAACAAGCCTGCAAAGATCCCGCCGGAGATGGCGCCGCCCGCCACCAACCCGAAAACACGCCGCGCCTCCCTTGTGGTCAGAACGTGATTGGCCAGCGTCCAGACCTGAGTGGGCGCTAGCACCCCAAAGATCCCCACCCATACATAGATGACGGGATACAGCCAGCTCAGCTGGTAAAAGCGGGCGAGTACCCAGAAGAGGAGGCAGTTGGAAGCGAATAGCAGCAAACTGCCCAAGAGCAAGTTGCGCAAGCTGGAGCGGTGCCCAACGCGGATATAAACGGCGACTACAACACCGACTGCGAGCGCAGTTGCAATGTCCGCGTAGGGGAGTTGCACTGCCGAGAACCGGGAAAGGAACAAGCTATCTCGCGCCACCCTGCCTATCACATAGCTGGCCATCACCAGGAAGAGGTAGGCAAACAAGGGCACACCGCGCCGCAGTTCCCCGGGCCGCAGGTTCAGCGCATGTTCGATCGAGTGGATCAACGGAATGTCCTGCCAAATGCTACCAACCGGTAATGGGCCAGAGCAGGATAGGCCCGCGTGTCAGGTGAGTCGATGCCGCTTGGATCGCATGATCTAGTACAGCACCTGGTTCTCGCCTTTTTCAGCGACCAGCTTCTGGAAACGATCGACGATCTTGTCCCGTCGCGCCATGACTGCTTTGAGTTCGTCCTTAGTCAGGTAATGCTT
>QIAR01000259.1:3172-8282 GCA_003225595.1 Acidobacteriota bacterium
GGCCTTCAGCTTCTCGAGTAATTTCCGGTCGCACTGCACTAGATCATCGGGCCTGTTCAAGTCTTTGGAGAGTCGGAATGCGCGGCTGAAATCAACCCTGTAAATTTTCCAGTCTGGACCAATAAGCACATTAGTGAGGTTGGCATCGGTGTCGGCCACCAGTTGGTCGAAGACTCGAACTCTATACATTTGTTTGTTCCAGGCGTCTGCGTCGGGCGCTTGTACTTTCCGCTTGTGGCGCTCCTCTTCATCCATCTGCACTGGCAACCACCAGCTGAGCGAACCTGAATTACCTCGCCATTTGCGCTCGACATATACCGGCATCATATCTTCGATCCCAAGCAGCTCGGCCAATACATAGGCAGCGATGTTGAACTTGTACGAGTCTACAAAGTTCAGTTCGGTGCGGCCGCTGGAAAATTGCGACGAAGTCTTGTGTTCATCAACAGCCTGGAAAGAGCCATCGTGTGTCACTGTGCCATCGCTCAGCGTGAGCCTCCAGGGACTAGTGATGCCTTTGCCGGACTGCTTGCTCTTGACCACTTTGGCGGTGAGAAGGAATTGCTTAATTTGTTCGTTGGTAAGGGTTGACTCGTCTGCCGCACTGACTGAGCGCGGGCAGATCAGAGCAACGATTGCGATTACAAGCAAGCTTATGCGTTGCGAACGAAGTACAGACATGGGGCCTCCCTAGATTGTGGCGACAAATCTACCCCCGCCAGGCTCATTTTGGCAACTGCGAATCTTCCAGGTGTCGGTAGCACATGATATGTCCGGTCGAGATAGCACGTGAAGTGTCCGCTTTTCGGATGCTGAGAAAGAGAACAGGCTTTGCATGTTCTCTCACTCGAAGGCCGCCATGGAGCGGGCGATGAAAGTTCAGGAAGCGATTTTGCGGGCGATGGCGAAGTGCATCACCTCGTTGCAAGCGGCGGAATCGGCAAAGTGCTGGTATCGAGAGAAAAGTGCTGTGTTCCAAAAACGGAACAGATCGCGGTCGACCATGTTCCTAAGTGAAGCAGTTCCAAGCTGATGCGTAAAGACGAGTTCCAGTGCGAATATTGATGGGGCTCAGTCAAGCTTGGTGCGGCTCTCTGGCAGATTCCGCCCTAATACACGGTGACGAAGAAGTAAGCAGTCATCGCAAACCCGACGGCGATCACTACGTATCGTACCTTCTTGGGATCGGCCCTTTGTGAGTAATGGGCGCCGAACCAGCCGCCCACCAACGCGCCCACGATCATGACCGCGCACTGCGGCCAGAACACCGCGCGAGCCAGGATAAACGCCAGCACGGCCACGCCGTTAATCACGCTACCCAGCATCGTCCTGAGCGCATTCATGGCATGGATGTCGCGCATGCCTATCGCTGCTAGCATCCCCAGAGTCATGATTCCGATTCCACCACCGAAGTAGCCGCCATAGACTCCGACGAGCAACTCAAGGAACGAAAGCAGAGTGATTGCCTGCCAGGAGATGTGCGCCAGCTCGCTAGTGGCGACAGACTTCCCGCCAATCGCCCGGATCCTATTGCCAAAGATGAACAGCAGGGTGGCGCCTAGCAAGAGCCACGGGACGAGGTGCAGGAATGTGTGTTGCGGGGTTTTGAGGAGCAGCAGGGCGCCGGCCAGTCCGCCGATGATGCTAGTGACCAGCAGCGGCAGGAATAGGCGCCGCGGCACGTTTAGTTGGTGAAGATAGGCGCCTCCGCTGGCAGTCAAGCCGGTCCATAGCGCGACCGTGTTGGTCGCGTTCGCCTGGACCGGCGGCACACCTGTGAACAGTAGCGCCGGAAATGAGATGAAGCTGCCGCCGCCCGCCACCGCGTTCAGCGTCCCACCGATCACTGCGGTGACAAACAGGAAGATGGCCTGGCTTAAATGCAAACTCAAGATGTACCACGGAGAACTCTGCCCCGTCTTGGTTTTTGTGCGACCGGTCCGCCGTCATGGGATAGACGTTCAGCTTTTTGATTGCCTTTCGCATTTTCTGACTTAGGAACGCTGCTGCCGTTCAACCACGTTGCTGGAGAAGATTGCAGCGACCCCTGGGTGAGCCGCAACCAGGCTTTCTGAAAGATGAGTCTTTGCGCGGTAAGCTGGCACAAAGCTCCAGTATCACAAAACCCCGTAAAATACAGCGCCGAATTATTTCTGTTTCATTTTCCGAAAACAGAACAAAATCCAAGTTCTTCCTTCTTTGGCCACCCACTGCGGCTAGTTTTCCCAACGCATACCAATTCTCGCCGCAGGAGGATCACTTTGAAAAAACTGCTTCAAATTCTAGCGCTTCTCGCAGTTCTAACCAGCACTTTGTCAGCTACTCGCGCATGGGCAGATGGTCCCCAACCCTGGCCCAAGCTGTTGACCTGTGCGCCTTCTGGGTGCCAGTGACTGTTCTTGGCAACACTTGTGGGCTGACCGCCAAAGCTGCTATCCTTCGGCGGTCAGTCCGCCATGTTACGCATTTTGGGATATGCGCTTTGGCTCGTCGCCTCGGGATTACAGAGTGCAATCGGGTTCCGGATGTGGACCCGACGACTCTATCGTGACTACCCGCTGTTCTTCACGTATACCATCAATCAGCTGGTAAGGTCTCTGGTTCTCTTCTATTTCTATCGCTTGGGCATTCGCGATGTGTATCGTGACGCCTATGCCGGTTGGGAAGCACTGGACGCAGTCCTCAAGTTTGGAGTGATCTGCGAGCTTTTCGCCCACGTGTTCAGGCGATATGCGGGGATCAAGGAAGTGGGATCCATCCTCCTGCGCTGGGCCAGCGTGATCCTCCTGCTGATTGCCGTAATTGTGGCGGTTTCCACCTCTGGGTCTGATTCTGACAGGTTCCTCGCGGGATTGTTTGCCATGGAGCGCAGCGTCGAGCTCGTGCAAGGCGGATTGCTGTTCCTTCTGTTTGTCTTGTCCTCATGCCTGGGGCTGCAATGGGAGCAGCCTACGTTGGGCATTGGCTTGGGGTTTGGTGCCGTTACCAGCGTCAATCTCGCTGCCTTCACCCTGCGGGCTCAGTTGGGTATGGCTAGCGATGACATCCTCTCCCTGATCTCAAGCGCAGGGTACGACTGCGCTGTCCTCGTCTGGCTGGTCGCCTTGTACGCACGGAAACCAGTTCATCAGTTTAATCAGCACATACCGAGCTGGGACGTGGAATCCTGGAACCGGGCCCTTCTGGAGCTGTTGCGACGGTAAGCATTTACTTATCGTCCGGCCCGAGTCAGCCGTACCTTGCAGGCTTTCTAGCCTCACTGCCAAGTTTTCCAGTAAATGGAGGGAAACGGCCGAGCGCTGGCAAGAGACGTCAGTCCGGGAAATTAAGTTAGTTTGGCTGTCCTGCCCGGTGTTTTCTCCCGAAAGAGTTCGAGATTTGTTGCCGACACGGGAATCACAAGCGGTCGAGTCTTCCCAAAAATTACGTGCTAAGGGGTATCGGGACTCGCCGATGTACTTCGGGTTAGCACCCAGATCGCCAGTCCGCCTACGACACCCGTTCCCACCAGGATCGCAGCGCGTGAATCGAGAATACCTCCCTGTGCCGCCGGCGCGGCACCACTCGATTTCTTTTTCTCCTTGCGTGTCTCAGGGCTTTCGCGAGTGCCTTCCTGCCCTTGCGGCAACGTGGTCGTTCCTGTGTCATCGCTGATCATCACGTCACCTTTTCGAGCCGCGATTTGCACCTTGCCGTTCGAATCAGACACCTCGAAGTCCGTCCAAACGTTTGAAGCAGGACTCACGGTTACCTCACCAGCGCGTATCGACATTGCTCTCGATGTCGCGACTCTTACTGCTCCGCGCTCCAATTTCAAAGCATTATTTCCGAACTGAAGCAGGGAATCAGGCGACACTGTAACTAATAGCCCAGCGGCACTGATATTCCCAATCGAGTCGGCTTTGGTCTGTACCAGATCGCCTGGAAAGATCGCGGAGGAATTAGGGATGCTGCTGCCGTTCAGCCAAGTCGTTCCATTCGTGTGGAGCATGGCCGCACCTAGTTCAGCCGCAACCAAACTTGTAGGCAAAATGAGCATCATGATGCAGCTTGAAATTCTCAGGAATAGGGGCGTTCGCATTCCTTAATACTCCAGCGAAAGTAGGTTTGGGGACGATCCTAGCCCGTAATGTGTCGTTCGTCTATTGCTTTGTGGTTGGTTTGTTGCATTTCTTGATACTTCATGGTCACGTTTTCCTCGGAATTCGTTCACTTCACGGACAGACTCCAGTCACCGATCACTGCCACTATTCGGCGGTAAATTCCGGCCGACACGTGAAGGTGTTGCATAACTAGGTGCTCCTGTTTGCTTTTGGGAAAAAGCTGAGGAAATCCACAGTCTTTTAATGCAACGATGTCGAAACTGATTCGCAGTTTGCTAGGATGCTATCTTCCTTGAAAACCGACTCTCGGGGCATGCACGGGTTCAATATCCCGAGTGTGGAACCAAACCGCACGGAATGGCTTGCTCCCCCATGCCAGTCCCAAGACGAGGTGTGTAGGAGAGACATCTGTGAGTTATTCCACAAGGCGTAGTGTGCGTGGCCAAAGAAGGTCCCGCCACTGTCGCGGTCATGTTGTGCGCCGGATAGCGTTGGCTTTCGCGCTGCTTGTGACGCTTGCCTCGGCAGTCTGGCGCTCCATTCCAGGCCGGTTCGGTTACTCGTCATTGTCTCGCGTGAATAGCCAAAATTCTCTTTGGCTTCAGGGCAGCGCACGCGAAAACCTCGCGCTTCTGGCGGGCCAATCTGGGACCCAACCTCATCTACCAGAGTCGGGGCGGGTAGCTTATCGCTATTCGGTGGTTCCAGGAGGAGTGCAAGGTCCTGACGAGCTGGAACGGGCGAGCGTGCGCGACCAAGTCGTGTCGACACACTTTGCTGGATTCGATTTTCACCGCGCCATCGTCGTGCGTTTGAACCGACCCAAACTGGTTTATCTCTCCTACCGCGTGGGCGATCACGTGTTCTGGACAAAGGAAAAGGTGCAGCTGGCAAAGGGAGAAAAACTAATTAGCGATGGCAAGATTGCAGCCCGGACGCGGTGCGGAAACCAGATTTCAGAGAGGGCGCGGAAGGCGATCTCGCCGCAAGAACCGCCGACTGCGGTG
>QIAR01000260.1 GCA_003225595.1 Acidobacteriota bacterium
GTCCTACGGCCAACATTCGGATCGCGCGCAACTCGAACCATGTCAGTGTTGCGGTGCGTGATCGTGGAAAGGGGATGTCCGCCGATAATTATCGTAATTCTTTTGGGCCAATTACGCCCGGCGTTGGTATTCAGGGGATGCGAGAGCGAGTCCGTCAACTGGGAGGGCATCTACAAATCCATTCTGGAAGTAGCGGCACAACGGTTCGGGCGACTCTGCCCGTGACAAATGCCGCTGCTCAAAGCACCACTGGAGCCCCGAATTGATAACGCCCGGGAAGGGATACGACACCTAACTCGCATCCGAACTTCTTTTCTTGCTCACGTCGGAATTTCCCCACTAAAGGCAACTGCCTGTTTCAAGCCGCCCAGATCGATGCTTTTTGGCCCATAAGCTATCCCTATGTTGCTTCAATTCCTTTGCGGCCTCTCCCAGCACGGTGTGGTCATTCGTGTTCTTATAGCGACTCACCCACTTCCAGTACATGGCTTCCGGCACGATGGAGGTATTGGAATGTTCGCGGATAATCTCATCATAACGGCGGTCCGCTTCCGCGAACTTTTTGTACATGAAGTCAACCCGAGCCAGCCCCATCGCCAATTGGGCTCGGAATTCAGGTCGCGGGAGATAGCCTTCGCTACGGAACCTCTCAACTCCGCCGGCATCCAGGATCAGCGCCGTTGGTGTCCACAGAACATCAAAAACGATGGAACCATGCGGGATGTTCTTTGATGTGGACTTTTACCGGAAGAAAATTCTGCGTGATGTAGTTGGCCATGTCCTCATCGGAGTACGATTCGGCATCCAGCCGAACACATCCTCCTCATGCCGGGGCAGCACTGAAATCCAACAATAGTACCTTGTTACTCGCCTTCGCTTCGGCAAGGGCTGCGTCAAGGTCGTGACTCCACTGTAAGGGCATCTTGTACCTCCCCCTGCGGTCTTCTTTGTTCAGGCTTCTAGCAATAGATGGTTGCGAAGCACCGTTCGTTTCAGGTATTTGCGAATTAAAGGAAAACCCCTCTTTGTACAAGTCGCCAAATAGTTTCAGTGACAGCTCACGATAGAATGGGCGCGGATGAGCCCTTGCGGTTGGTGATCGGGAATCATTGAGCCGCACTTATTTGAACAAAAACGGACCAAGGAGCTGACGGATGGCCAAAAAATTCAAGGAGCTCTCGGCGCGCGAGATCCTGGCGCTCGCCATTTCGCTAGAGGAAGAGGACGGTCGCATTTATGCGGATTTTTCCGATGGTCTGCGGGAAACTTATCCCGATACCGCAAAGATCTTCGACGAGATGCGCGAGGAAGAATCTCAGCACCGCGCCAGCCTGATCGATATTTATCGGCAGCGCTTCGGCGAGCACATCCCCCTCATTCGCCGGCAGGACGTGAAGGGTTTCGTCCAACGGCGGCCGGTGTGGCTGGTGCAACCATTGCGCATTAACGAAGTGCGCAAGCAGGTGGAAGTGATGGAACTCGAAACCCGCCGTTTTTATGAACGCGCGATCCAACAGGTGAGCGACGCCGGCATCCGCAAGCTCCTGGGCGATCTCGCCGAGGTCGAGCGCCGTCATTATGCCACTGCAGAATCGCTACAGGAGAGCATCACTCCCGTCGTGCAGAAGAAGGAAGAAGAAGCCCAGCGGCGCTTGTTCGTGCTCCAAATTGTGCAGCCTGGGCTGGCCGGTCTGATGGATGGGTCGGTGTCCACGCTGGCCCCGGTTTTTGCCGCCGCGTTCGCAACCAAAAACACTTGGGACGCGTTCCTGGTAGGATTGGCGGCTTCGGTGGGAGCGGGCATTTCAATGGCTTTCGCGGAGGCGCTCTCCGATGATGGATCACTTACTGGCCGCGGCCGGCCACTGTTGCGCGGTACGGTCACCGGTGTTATGACGGCCATGGGAGGGATTGGCCACACTTTGCCGTTCCTGATCCCCGATTTCCGCTTAGCCATGTCGGCCGCCGTAGCGGTTGTGGCCGTCGAGCTTGGAGCGATCAGCTACGTTCGGCATCGCTATATGGACACGCCGTTTCTGTCCGCTACATTTCAGGTGGTGCTGGGCGGGGTGTTGGTATTTTTGACTGGAATCCTGATTGGAAGCTCGTAATTTCGAGCACGACTCTATTCGGTGACTCTAATTTTCCATGGATTGCCTAAGAACTCTCCCAGGCTTTGTACCGACTACCCTTCCGTTTGGCAATACAACTGGCGAGATCCATCCCGCGTTCCGATAGATTCGTTTGTAGTAGCGTGTGTCCACCAAATGAGTATCTGAACGATCACATTCTGCGCCTACTACCAAGTTTTAATCCCTATATGCTTAGTCACGCAGAAAAAACTCCTTTTGCGTGACACCGTATCTAGCCATGATGCGCAGCATTTCACGACCCCGGCTGCTTTTCAGTGCATTTATGTAAATCGGGAAATCAGCGGCAGATAGGATGTGGAGGGTCCCGCGCATACAAGAAGTTTTGACCAAGGTACGGCTCTTCCACAAAGCGGAATGAATGTCGGGGTGGGTAAGGTTATGTGTTCTTGTCCATAAAGCGATTTCGGTGAAATCTGGGCATTTGCGACGGCACATTTCATTGATTTGTTGTTTAAGAGGTTTTATCTGATCAGGTGGTTTCGTGGAAGGGCCTTTCAGCTGTGTTATTACGTGGGACTCTGATCGAATCACAATTAATAGTGCGATGATTCCTGTTCCTTGCGGATGGCGGAGAGATCGATTCCTAGTTGCTCCGCCTTCTTGTAAAGATGACTTCGTTCCAGCCCCAGAATCTTTGCCGCGTTTGTGACGTTATAGTTGTTGCGCTTGAGTTCGGCAAGTATGACCTCGCGCTCGAAACTCTGGACACGATCGGCGAGTGATCCGGAGGAAGGAACAC
The DNA here is from genome assembly GCA_003225595.1 of Acidobacteriota bacterium. Classification (GTDB taxonomy): domain Bacteria; phylum Acidobacteriota; class Terriglobia; order Terriglobales; family Acidobacteriaceae; genus Gp1-AA124. Next base: position 2,893 of record QIAR01000260.1, read on the forward strand.
CTGCGGAGGTGGCGGCTGGCATGTACGGCAGCGCAAGCTGCACGGTCGCCAAGTCCACCTGACCGTCAGTCGCCAACAGCATGACCCGTTCCACCATATTCCGTAATTCGCGAACATTACCCGGCCAGGAATATTCCTGAAATGCCTGCATCGCTTCCAGAGTGAATGGGACTGCCTTCCAGCTATTCTGTGCGCTCACCTGTCGCGAGAAATGTTCCACCAGAGCGACAATATCTTCGCGACGCTCGCGCAACGGCGGAAGCAGCAACGGAAAGACGTAGACTCGATGGAATAAATCCTGGCGGAATTTACCTTCCCGGACCTGCGACTCCAGATTTCGGTGCGTCGCGACCAACACCCGGACGTCGACGGCAATCGGTTTGTCCCCGCCGATTCGCTCCACCTCGCCTTCTTCCAGCACCCGCAGGAGTTTGGCCTGCATGGGCAAAGGCATGTCGCCAATCTCGTCGAGAAAAATCGTGCCGTGCTCAGCCTGCTCAAATTTTCCGATGTGACGTCCTGTGGCACCGGTAAACGAGCCTTTCTCGTGTCCGAACAATTCGGATTCGATCAATTCCGCAGGTACGGCTGCGCAATTCAAGGTGATGAACGGCCCTGAGGCTCGCGGGCTGCCCTCGTGCAGCGTACGCGCGACTAACTCCTTTCCGGTGCCGGTTTCGCCCAGAATACAGACCCGAGTCTCGCTCGCCGCCACGCGCTGCACCTGCGCCATTACTTTGCGCATCGCCTCACCTTGCCAGATGATTTCGTGCTTGCCCAGCCGCTGACGAAGCTGCCGGTTTTCAGCCTCGAGCCGCTGCAGCCTGAGTGCATTCTCCACGGTCAAGAGCAGTTTCTCGGTGGAGATAGGTTTCTCCAGAAAATCGAGAGCTCCCAGCCGGGTTGCACGCACCGCCATCTCAATATGCGCCTGACCAGACATCATGACGACGGGAGCAGTGACCCCTTGTGACTTCAGATCCTCTAGTAGGGACAAGCCATCTTTGCCTGGCATTACCACGTCCGTGAGGATCAGGTCAAAATGTTGCGACTTTGCAAGCTCGAGACCTTTTGCGGCGTTGTCGCAAACCGTGGCCTCGTGCCCAGCCAGCCGAAACGCGCGCGCCAGTGATGCCAGCGTGTTGGCCTCGTCGTCCACGATCAGAAGATGTGCTTTTTGCGGCATGCTTGTTGCAGCGACTCTATCCTTTATATGCTCGCGCTGGAACCTTGTTGCCCAGCGGCTGGCAGTTTCTCCATATTTCTTGGCAGGTCGATCTGAAATGTCGTACCGCGGCCCAGCGAGCTTTGGACACTGATCCTACCTCCATGATCGGTCACAACCGACTGTACGATTGCCAACCCGAGCCCTGTACCGTGCTGCTTGCTGGTGTAGTAGGGCGTGAACAGGCGCTCACACTCCTCCGCAGTCAGTCCGCTTCCGGTGTCAACGACTTCAAGATACAACCGGGCACCATCCTGCCGCGTGCGGAGAGTGAGTGTCCCGCCTTGAGGCATAGCATCCATAGCATTCAACACGAGGTTAGAAATTGCTCGATGTAGTAATTCGGGATCGGCGGCAATCGGCTCGAGGTGCTCGTCCAGAGCAAGGTTGCACGTGATGGCAGGGCGGTTGGAAGACTGAAACTGTGCCTGAAATAATCGCCCCACACCGTGTATGACATCGTTCAACTGCACTCGCTGCAGTTGCGGTTGCGGCATCTTGGAGAACTCACTGAAGCGTGAGATGATCGCCTTGAGGTTGGCGATTTCGGCCAGGAGTGTGGAGGAACTCTCCCGGAAAATTTCTTCGAACTCGTCTGGACTTTGCTGGCGGGCGCGAGTCAGGTTTTCGACGGTGAGCTGCAGAGGAAAGAGCGGGTTCTTAAGTTCATGAGCCAGTCGCCGTGCCAGCTCGCGCCAGGCCGCTACGCGCTCAGTCTGCACCAGGCGCTCTCTTTGTTCCAGAAGTTCATGGGTCATGCGGTTGAAGGCTTCCGCCAACTCGCCTAGTTCGTCCGCAGAGTTTACCTGGACGTGCGCGTTCCAATTCCCAGCTGCAACTTCTCGAGCCGCTGCCGCCAACTGCTCGACCGGCTGTGTGACCCGGGCTGCCGCCCACCCGCTGAGCAGGACCGCCAGAAGGATGCCACCTCCGCCGACCAGCAGTGCCGCCGCGCGGATGCGTCGCTCCAGTTCCACGTAGGTGCTTCGCGAGTTGCCCACCAGCAGGGCCCCTAGCAACTGGTCTTCCTGTCCCTTGAGCGGAATAGCATGGATCATTTCATCATCGGCGGCATTGGACGACCAGTGAACGATCTCAGAAGCCTCCTGTCCTTGCTGCTGAATTTTCGAAATCAAAGGCGAAAGCTTGTCTGCCCGCTGCACACCGCCAGATGGATCGATGAGAAGTTGCGAGGAGAATCCCGGTCCGAGGTTCTGATACAGCATGGCACGCATCCCGGCAGGAAGTTCCAGACTCGCGATAAAATCTTTGTCCAGCCGGCGCCCGCCGATCACATACAGCGGTTTCTCCCCCACGCTAGCCGCACGCACGGCAAATAAGCCCAATACTGCGCGATCCGGGAGTTCTTCCTGCTTGAGAAAAGCATTCTTCGATACTGATTGCGCAAGATTGGAGACCGAACTCTCTTTGTATCCAAATTTCGCCGGCCACTGTGCCGATGAAATAATGGTCGCTTGGCCGTCCACGAATTCCAGAAAATCAAGTTGTTGGTTCTCCGCTATTGATTTGGCTTCGCTGAGGTACGTGGCATAATCCGGAGAGCCGTGGCTGAGCGCCAGAGCCATGTGCATTGTTGCTTCGCTGCCCGCGATGGCTTGCACGCGACGGAGCACGTCTTCGCCTGACCGGCTGAACTCGCGGCGGAATTGTGCAGTCAGAGCGACCGTGCGTTCTGCATCCGCTTGTTCAAAGGCTCGACGAGTAACGGCCGAGACGATCCACGCCACCCCTGCCACTGAAAGAAAAACCGTCAGCGCGAATACAGCCAGAAGTTTGCGGCGAAAACTCATGGCTTCTCTGTCTCCAGCCAGACATCTGGCAAGCGCCAGGTTCCGTCCCGCTCCTGATTCCAGGCTTTGACCGAGGGACTCAGAGCATAAGCTGCCGGCAATTGAAACAATGGGATCAACCGCTGTGTCCGCAAGATGGCGCTTTCGGCCTGGTACAGGTCTTCCACAGAACTGCCGTTGAACTTCGGCTGCGATAATCCAAGACTAGCACCAACGTTTGCCAACGCAATGTGGGGATCGATGGAACCCAAAAGAACGTGCACCAGCCGTACATCGGCCGTTCCGGACAGGGAGGGCTGAAGCGTAATACCCGCGTCGCGGGCGTTCAGGGCAATGCGTTCTGCAATCACCCGGCCTAGTGGATCTCCAGCATCGTAGCTGAGCGTCCAGACGGGGGCACGCGGTACCTCGCCACGTAATTCTTGCGCGCGCCGCAAATTGGCATCAACCGGGAAAACAAATGCGTAGCCACTGATCCAGTTCGGCAGAATGCCTGCTGCGGGCTCGCCTTGCCCCTGCAGCAGAACGTTCCGGATAGAAGCGCGGTCGAGGCTGAGCGAGACAGCTTCTCGCAGCTTCCCATCCTCCGCGGACTGGCGGTCACGCGCGAACACCAGGGCGATGAGCTCCACCGGTGCAGAGGTCACAACATGACGGCCTTCCATCATGGTGCGGCGTACCTGCTCGGGTGCAACCTCGATCAAATCGGCTTTGCCCAACTCCAGCGAAATCATTTGATCGCGGAAGCTCTTGCTCATCTCGATCGCTATGGAATCGATGAAGGGGCGCCCATTCCAATATCCTTCTTCGGCTTGCAATGTGAGTTTCTTGCCAGGCTGCCAGTCCGCAATTTGGAAGGGTCCGGTGCCGAAGATCTTGCCAGGGGCCGTGCGCTTGGCAATCGCGTTCCGTGGCAGCGCGAGTTCCCCCAGCAGATTCGGGGCTGGCGCATCACATTCGATCACAACCGAGTCGCCGTTCGGAAAAATACTCCACTTTGGATTGGCCGTTCGTAACGACGCGGCAACTGCATCACCCGTCAGCGGTGAGCCATCGTGAAACTTCACATCGTGCCGAAGCCAGAATTCCCAGCGCTGGGTGCCCGGTTCGGCTTTCCACGAAGTCGCGAGTGCGGGCTGGACTTTGCCTGCATTATCCAGCGTGACCAGAGTATCGAAGATCAATCGAGTGAGGTTGCGTCGAGTAATCGAGTCCTGCTGTGCGCCATCCGCCGGATCTAGAGAGGCTGGCGCGATCCGCGTGGAAATTCGCACTGTGCCGCCGTACTGGGGACGCGTCGCTGCACTCGCCAGTGCTGCGAGCAGCAGACTACTGGCCGCAAGCGATCGCCAGCCGAAAGGCCTCATATCCCCCCATTTCTGAATTTTTTGAAATTGCTACCGCCGTGCTACCACCCGACTCAGTCCACAAGGCTGTGATGCTGCCGTTGAACTCCAAAGTCTGACTCATGGGCACCGGATCCCGGTCGGGAAACTCGTAAGCACGTACGGATTCCGTCGATGCGTTGCCGCTCTGCGTTGCGAGCACTTGCCAGCCAGAACCGCACGTGGTCCTCACACTTGCAATGTCGCTGCCCCATCCCAACCTGGCGACTGTTTGATCGGTTATGCCGTCCAGAGCATGAACCTGGCCGCCCACTGCCGTGAGCAGCCAGAGTACATATTTATCTCGCGGCAGTGGAGCAGCGGAGTAAAAAGAAGGCGCGGTCGTCTGGTTGCCCACCCCCGGCACGAGCACGCCCGTGAAGAAATTTCGCCGAGGTGCGAAGAATCCGCTAAGTATGACCTGTTCGTTGCCCAGCGGCCACGGATCATCGCTGTCCCGGCAAGAAAGACTGAGGGGAACGGCTGCTGTGCTCTGACAAAAAGTCCCCGGTAAGTAGACATCAAACAGATGTTCTTTGCTTAGTACTAGACGTCCGCGTATGTCTCGTGGCCAAGGACGTGAGTGGGTTATCGGCAGAGTTTGGTCCTGTTGCCAGCGTCCATCCTGGAACCGATATATGCCAAGTTGCTCCGGCGTGAGCACAATCAGATGCAGCGGCTTTCCGTTCACATCGAGTGAAACGACATCGAGAATACGTTCATCTTGTGACCAGAGAGGAGTCCTGCGGATAGTGGGCGCCGGCGATTGGCCACCAACGGTGCCACCAGCCGGTCGCGGAAATGAAATCATCACGACAGAGGATTCGCCCGCCCCCTGATGAATCTCCGCGACCCAGATATAGTTTTGCAAATTCTCCGAGAGTGAGATTTGGACGCTCGCCGCGGCTTGCTCTGCTTTTGCGTACTGCACGCCGAGAGTGCTGAGTCGGGCTCGCAATCCGCGCGCTATTTCGTCCGAGTCTATTTTGCTGATTGAGGAGCGGCTTGCTACGTCGAGTGCCACCGCTCCCGGTCCGGTGACGGATGCGATCTTGCTCGCCAGTTGCTGTTCGGGGCCACTCCAGTCGGCTGCCCAGACGCGTGCCGCTGAAAAATAAAGGCTGAAGAAGACGAGCAAGTATGGGCACACACCGCGCGGGGGTCGTAGATACGAAATAAACATTTTGGGAACCCGCGAATTATAAACCGCATTGTGCCTGGCCTTGAGCATTGTCGTGTCTACTGTCTGGAGTCATCTTCTATTCGAAGATGAGAACATGTGGACTTGAGTCTTCGGAGCGCAGGCGGGTCAGAGACCCGTCCCCACAATCTCTTTCGTCATCTCTGCGGTGGATCTTCCGGTTGCTCTGCCTGGCTGGTGTGGTTTGCCGTGTTCATGCTGCGAAGTACGTCGTTGGCGAAGAAGAATTTTCCATCCGCCGGTACCATCATGATCTGCAGCTTGTCTGAGAGGCGCTCAGCTACAATTTTGTTGATCAACAACGGATTCTGCTTCAGGATCGCTGCTTCGCTCTTCATCCGTTCGGCATCGGCAGCGGCAGTCACGCGGATACGGTCCGCTTCGGCATCGGCCAGCAATTTGCGGCGCTCCATCTCCGCTTTACTGTCGATGACTTTGGCTTGCGCGGCCGCCTCTGCATTCTTGATGGTGGACTCCTTGCGGGCTTCAGCTTCCAAACGGCTCTGCTGGATCTGCTTCTCTTTCAATGGCAGGGTGTACCGCATTGCATCAGCCTCACCCTTGGCCTGTAGCACACGCACCTGGGCTTGCCCTTCCGCCTGCTTCACCTCTTGTGCTTTAATGGCTTCCGCTTCCAACTCAGAAATTCGCACCTGCTTTTGATGGATGTCCGTTTCAACGCCCATGCGATCGTTTTCCTGCTCCTTGAGCAACAAGGTTTCCAGACCCTTGGCGTACTCCGGTGGAAGCTGGATGTCACGCAGCATTACTTCCTTTACGACGATTCCGTCCGCCGCTAGTTTTTGAGCAATCATATCGGTGGCGCGCTTGCGGACTTCCTCGCGTTTAGCGGCAAATACTTCGCGCACCGTGTAATTAGGGACCAACTCGCGCCACGCGCTCGCCACGACGGGCGGCACAATTTCCTTCTCCACCGGTTGCGGCAGGTTGTTCTGGATGTAATCCAGTCGCTTGGGATCAAGCCGGTAACGCACCGTGATGGCCAGCCCCACGGTTAAGCCCTCTTTAGCTTGGACATTGAGCGGCTTTGTGCCGGTTGTAGCTGTAGTTTTCGAGTCTTCTAGTGCTCCCGTGGTGAACAACTGATCGCGCGTGTCGAAGAATGCTACATTCTCCAACAGTGGGATCACGAAGTGCACGCCAGGGTAGAGCGTGCCTGCGAGTGTGCCCTTGGTCTGGCTGACGCGAACACCCGCCATGCCGCTCGGCACCACTACGATGCTTGCCGCCAGCAGCAGCGGCGCCCAGGCGAGCAGAGCCAGAGCCAATGCGGTTCGCCAGCGCATCGGAGTCGGTGGCAATGGAGCTGGTCCAGCCGCGGCCAGCGCTCGCCGATAGTGCACTTCCAGATAAGTGTCATAAGTGAGAATTCCAACGGCCACCAGAATCATCCCGATGCCGCCCGTCATCAGCAAGTACTTCACGAATAACATGGTGGTTCTCCTTCTGCGCCTCAGCGCTTCTGCCCCGATTTGACTCGCACCGCCTGCCGGGCAAAGAACAGGCGGAAGACCTCTCCGAAGATGAACTCTTCCACCAAGAGTGCGACCGCGAACGAGAAGACCAGGCCCGCGATGACTGCCGTTGCTGTGATTGCGAATTGCATAACCTGCTCCTGTAAGTGCCGATGCGTATTCAACTTCACTGTCCGCCGCCAACTTGCGCTAAGGTTGCCTGGGGTTGCGTAGCCACGTTCAGGGTAGCTTCGGCCTGTGCCACAGTGATTGCGGTCGCCTCGACTTCACCACCGAAAATTTCGGCGATCTGCGCATCCCGCTCGCCGCGGATTTCAACTGTGTCGCCAACGCTCACCATGCGGAAGAACTGCTCGATGTCCCGATTGCGCATGCGAATGCAGCCGTGCGACGCTGCTCTGCCAATCGAGTTTGGCGAATTCGTACCGTGGATGCCGTAGCCTTTCTTGTTGAGACCGATCCAGCGCGTGCCCACCGGATTGTCATTGCTAGGTGGAACGACCATTCCGGGGTGGTAGTAGGTGGGGTTGGCGATTCGGTTGACGATCTGAAACTGGCCAGTGGGACTCTGGCTCACAGCCGCGCCTACGGCAACGGGGAAAACCTTCAGCACGGTGCCGTTCTCGACGAGCGCCAGCTTGCGGTCGGGAATGCTGACCAGCACCTGCCGCTTTGGGCGCGCAGGCTTCGGCGAGACCATCGGGATGTTCTGAGCCAGAACCGGCCCTGCCAGCAACAGCGCCATTGCCAGCATCAATTTCCCCGTCTTCGATTTCTGATTGCCCCTGGTCGGTTTCATGTTGCCACCTCGTTCTATGTCTCGCGCCGTACCAAGATGGCAGGCTCGCAACCGAATCGTAAGTAGCTGGAAAAGAGGGAGTTAACCCGTGAGAAAAAAGGCGATTTAGTGTCTGGTCACAGACACTGTGTCAGGTGTGACACAAGTGGCGAAATCTCGGGAGCTCACGGAGGAGCAGAGCCCGGCCCGCCGCGGGGTGCGGCTGTGTGGGTTTATAGGATGAGGGCCGGGCGATCCTTAATTAGACTTTTTCTCCAATGTGGCAACCTGCCAATTCCGCCGCCGGCGGTACTGGATCCGGCCAGGTCTCCCCGTGGCGCAAGGCGCCGAGCAACGCATCCAGAATCGTTACTAGTGAATGAGGATTTTCGTTCAAAACCCGCTTTAGACTCTCGCGGTGCACGGCGAGTTCGCCAATTATCTTTGCAGAAGGGGAGTCGAAAGCGCGGATTTGCCCGATCGATAGAGGGGCTCGTTGTCTCTTCCTTGCTTTGCGCCCGAACGGAAGACGAGCGAAGGGATACTGGAGGCTGCCAGTAGCCATCCAGTGCGCCACAAGCTCCTGAACATGCGCCGTGCTACAGAGGCAGTGCACTCCTCCCTGGGTCGCTAGCAAATCGTCCCAAGCCAATATTTTCAGGCGATCCATCCATTCATTTTCGGTGAGCAGGAACCAGCCGTCACTGCCAAGGTGCTCCTCTTCGCAGATAGTGCACGCAATAGCATTCGTATTATTCATGTTCGCGCCTCGCCCAAGTTTTCCTGTGATCAGCCAGCCAGATCCTTGTCCGGGCTTTGGCTGATCAAACCGATGTGACGGCTCTTGCAGTGTTCTTGCTTCCAGTGCCTGGCAGGGGAACCGTAATCATTCCGCGTTCCTGATCGAATGTCAGGGTGACATAAGCAGAGCAATCGTCACAAAGCCAATAGCGCTCCACGCTGCGTACTGCCCTGGTTTTTCCTGTGAGCCTTGTCTTCTGCTGCTGTGCCTTCCCTACGGGCTTGGGTTGGAAGTGAAAAAGCTTTCCGTCGCGCAGTCGGCGGAATTCTGTGGAACACACCGGGTTAGCACACTTATGCAGCACTTTGAACTCCTGAAGGAAATTATCCAAAGGACGCCCGACTAAGCCCGCCTAACCCTATTTGGAGACGGGGCAAACTTGTGCACGCAAGTTGCCGATCCTGGGGCAAGTAGTGATCTCAACATTCTCGTATTAGTCGCAGCAGTTAGGAATAATTTCGTGCAGTGGAGCGTAGCTTCCTGCGCTGCCTCTGCCGAGGGGTGGTCAGCACTGCCGATAAGTCGTCATGATTCGTGACCATCCGTTCAAAGTTTTTATCGAGTGCCTACGCTTACGTGTCCCAAATCGACGCACTTTCGGCTCGGACCAGGGCTTGGTCACTTGAGTCGAGACTTGGTACCTAATGGACCTTCCGCCGCCAAGGAAGGCGCGCTCTACGAGTTCCAGGTGGAACTCTTCGCTCCTGAGACGCTATGATCAGCAACGACCATGAAA
>QIAR01000808.1:0-625 GCA_003225595.1 Acidobacteriota bacterium
CGCCTGAATGGCCGAGAAATGCACGAACACATCGCCGCCATCCTGACGGCTGATGAAGCCGTACCCTTTGGCATCGTTAAACCACTTTACTGTTCCTTGTTCCATTGATATTCCTATTTCCATTTTGAATTTCTGCTGAGAAGAGTCGCTACGAGTGAGAAGGGGTGACGCTGGTTGGCGGAACCGGTTTTCAACCGCGGGTGAGTCAAACTTAGCTGATACCCGTTGGATGCATCGCGCTGAGAAACGACTCAGGAAAGTAGGGGTAAACTAGCCGGGTATGCGTAAGCGCCTTATCACGCCGATTCCGCAGACTGCTCGGCCTCACGACGAAGGCTGGCTAGACCTCAACACTGCGGCTGTGGTCGAGGTCACATCAGAAGACAAGGATTATCCGGTCGAGTCTGCGCTACTCTCGGGAGAAACGCAGGGCTGGCGTGCGGCTAGTCCGGGAACTCAAACGATCCGGCTACTCTTCGATCAGCCGCAAAGGCTTAGACGCATCTCGATAGCCTTTGAGGAAGACGAAATAAAGCGCACCCAAGCGTTCGTCTTGCGATGGTCTCCGGATGGCGGACGCTCGTTTCGAGAAATTGTGCGGCAGCAGTGGAACTTCAGCCCACCT
>QIAR01000808.1:633-1927 GCA_003225595.1 Acidobacteriota bacterium
CGAGGTCGAGGTATATCAAGTCGCACTCTCGGGTGTCACCGTGCTCGAATTGGTCATTGTGCCTAATAACAGCGGCGGAGCGGCACGCGCCTCGCTCAAGAGTCTGCGCCTGTCTTGACTAGTTGTGTCCCTGCTATCTAAGCGCGAAGCTAAGACGAACCACTGGACTCACTCGATGGTCACTCCGAGTAGCCGTCGTCGCCTTCTTCGTTGTCGTTGTCCCCTTCATCCTCTTCCTCATCCTCTTCTTCTTCGTCCGGCTCTTCTCGAACGAGTATATCGGTAGCTACCAAGCGATCAGAGGTTTCTGCGTCGAGGTATTCTGGACGTATTCTGCTCATGCCCAATGGTATGCCCCATTATGCCGCTCTCTTCTTTTTCCTGCCCTTGTCGTGCTTGCGAACATACGACAGACCGCGCCTCAGTTCGGAACTGAGATCGGCGGATTCGGTCACGATATGGACGGACTCGCCAGCGGATTCACGTCCCAGCCAGCGATTTAAGTCATCCGGCGAAGCATGGACGCGCCGACGTTCATGCCTGATTGGCATTCCAGATTTTGCCCACCGTTGGGCTACTGAAATGGGCTGACCCAAGAATCCTGCGATCTGTTGCCAGCCCTTCAACCGTTCGGGTTCTGTTTTGCGCTTTGCCATTGTCAGCCAGCTATTCTCAAGCGACCCCTAGCTACGAATCGCTCTAACGTCCAGATACTCGGCTTCGATTCTGGTTCCGCCAGCGGTTGCGGTGTTGTGCTCAGCCCACAATGACTCCAGTCAGAAAGCCAACTCCGATTGACCTTCTTTGTCGAGTCTTGAGAACGCTGCCTGTGTAGGGCCGAAGTATTGTCGGAAGAAGTCCACTACTCTTTTGGGCTGAAGGGATAATCGAACACCGCTTTGTGCCGACTTAGGCTCAGCTTCGAAATTCCCTTGGCAAACCGCTGGCGCACCGTCTGTTCATTCCCCCAGAGCGCCGGGACGGGAAGCCCTGCCGGAGGAGGTACCATTTCCGCAATCACTTGAAAGGACTTTCCGACAAATCCTTCAGGAGTCCAATTCGCCATGGCGATGAGTCCTCCCGGCCTGCACACGCGGATCAATTCGGCGGCAGCGGGAAAATAATTTTCATTAGTGATTTTTCGATTTCGGGAATTCAGGTAGGCGGCAGGAACGTGAAGTCGCGAGAACCACGGGGGTGAAGACGCTGCCATCCCTGCCGCCAATACAAAAGCCCCGATTGGAATCGGTATTGCGTCCAGCCTCAGCGCCTCCTGGAACCAGTCCCAACATTC
>QIAR01000199.1 GCA_003225595.1 Acidobacteriota bacterium
CGCAGAAACTAGTGGCGCGAGCGAAGAGGATGAAGTTGGTGTAGCGGTCAGGAAGCTGCCTTTGCGCGCCTGACGGCCGCAGGCTGCTCGTCCCCCATGGATCGTGGCAAAGGGAATTCCGTCTCCGCCCGTCCCAAAGAAAGGGAATGAGCGAAATGGTCGAACTGGCGCGCAACGCCGCGGGCCGTAGAGTGCCCGTTATTGTCAACGGCTGCCAGCAGATTCCGTACCTCGGGATTGGAAAGTACCAGGCGCGCGGGCACAAGGCGGGCCCGCCGGTGCGCTCGAACAAAGATTATCCCGAAAACGGTGACAAGCGTCTCCCAGACCTTCAAACAGCATTGCTAAGATGCGGACTGTGCGATGGCATGGTCATCTCCAACCATCATCACTTGCGAGATGGTGATCGTGTGGCGCTGATGGCTCTGGAGGCGGCGGCAAAATTGGGCGCCAAGGATCTGATGTGGTTTCCCAGCGCGTCATTTCCTGCGCAGAAGAATGCGATTGACTTGATGCAGTCGGGCGTGATCCATCATATCGAAGGCAGCATGAATGGACCATTGGGTGACTACTGCACGCAAGGCAAAATGCGCGGCATGGGCGTACTTCGGTCGCACGGTGGGCGCTGGCAGGCGATCCAAGATGGGGAAGTACATATTGACATCGCGATCATTGCTGCCCCCACAGCGGACCCGTTCGGCAATGCGGACGGTTCACATGGGAGGTCGGCTTGCGGATCACTTGGTTTTGCGCTGGCAGATTCGATGTACGCCGATTTCGTGATCGCCGTCACAGACAACCTGGTCCCGTTCCCCTGCATCCCCTGGCAAATCCAAGGCAACAATGTGGACTGCGTGGTGGAGGTGGATTCAATCGGTGATCCAGCACAGATCATTTCCGGAACAACGCAGATCACGCGCTCACCCGACCGCTTGCAGATTGCGGAGTTCGTGGCGCGATTCCTGCGCGACTCAGGAATCATGCGAAATGGATTTTCGTTCCAGGCGGGCGCGGGCGGCATCGCCCTGGCGTTTGTCGACTACCTCCGACGCATGATGAAAGAAGATGGTGTGAAGGCAAGGTTCGTGCGTGGCGGGTCTACCCGATACCTGGTCGAGATGTTGCAAGAAGGGTTGACCGACTACATCCTCGACGGGCAGACTTTTGATCTCGATGCGGTAAAGTCGATTGCCAGTGATCCCCGGCATGTGCCGACCTCTCCCCTCACCTCGTATAACTACCATGGGAAGGGAAATTTCGCGTCAATGGTCGATGCTGTAGTGTTGGGTGCGACCGAAGTAGACGTGAACTTCAATGGAAACGTGGTGACACACTCCGATGGGCGCTTGTTGCACGGTATCGGCGGATGGCAGAACTGTTTATTCGCGGGATGCAGCATCCTGGCAATTCCCTCGTTTCGTGACCGCATCCCAGTGATCGTGGATGAGGTGACGACGCTGACCGGGCCGGGCGAGCTGATTGATGTGGTCGTGACGGAGCGCGGGATTGCGATTAATCCTGACCGACAGGACTTGGTGGACGCTGTGAAGGGCTCAAGTTTGCCGATCCGGCCAATTCAGGACATCAAGGCAGAAGTGGAGAGAATCTGCGGTGGAAAACCGGCCAAACCGAAGCTGGGGGACCGTCCGGTGGCGGTAGTGAAATGGGTGGATGGGACGGTGCTGGATACGGTGTGGCAACTGGGGTGAAGAATTTATGATTGCAGATTTTCGATTGGCGATTGAAATTGCATTGTTTGACGGAAGACGTAAACCGCGACCATGCGGCGGCTCAGCTGTCCTCGGAATGCTCTGGCGAGAATGATCGCGCTTACATGAATTCAAGTAAAGCGGATCTGTTACTCGTTCATTCAGGCAATAACTACGGCTGCTTGCTAATCGTGCCCGAAATCTGCGTGGCGGTATCGTTCTGCAACGCGTAAGCGGAATTGTTGGAAACCACGTAAAACACAAGGTTATTTGACAGACTACTGATGCTGCCAGTGACCCGGCCATTGGAAGCGACCGAATAGTTGCCGGGCAGGAATCCGGGCAAGGTAAGCGTGCCGTTATTGGGGGGAACATAGCGGTTCAGGAGCTCGTTCAAGGTGAGATTACCGTTGCCGTCGGCATGCAGCGTACCCACTCGGTCCACGAAGCTCGTCGTGTCGAATCCATCCATCACCAAAGCAAACTGACCGTTCAGGCTGCTATTGGAAAATGCTGTGCCCTGCTGTTGATCGATTGTGCCATCCTCCACTTTGCTCCCGCTGTTGATGAGGAAGAAAGCGCGGGTGGGGCTTACCAGCCAGAAGACGTCTTGAATGGCAACCCCGTTCTGCGGGTTGAGTATGACAGAGGCCCGTCCTGTTGAACTCACGGTATAGATGCCCGTGAAGGGAACACCGGTAAATGAATTACCATCTTGCACCGAATCGTAGCTGCCGGCCGTTATGTTGCCGTTCCCATCACTTGTAAACGCGCCAACAGTTTGAACACCTCCGATGGTCGCCAGCGCGTCACCCTGGCTGCCAAAGGCGAATCCCCCATTGAGCGAAGCGTTCGAGAAAGGGTCGCCACTTTGCTTCTCGGCTCGGCCCAGCGCCAGAATGCCGGAATCCATCTGGAGGAGACGCAGCGTGTTTGCGTTCACCACGTAATACGCGAAGTTGGAGGTGGTTCCGCCGCTGTCGGTCACAGTCAGTGTCCCCCTGCCATTCGTTCCGGGAGCACTCATTGATCCTGTGAGAGTCACGGAAGAGAGAACGCCACCACGCAAGACATCCGCGTTGCCGCTGATTGTTCCCCCGGTAGAAGCCATCTTCCCTACGGTTGCCGCAGAACCCTGTGCATTGCTGTTCCCATGTACGCGCAATGTAAAGATCCCGCTCGGCACGCTCGTGAATGCGGACGACACCTGCATCTCGCCAAGTCCTCCCCCACTCGCAAAGACGTCGCGTTCGATAAGGTAAAACCGGGAAGAGTCCACCAGGGTCAAGCCCAGCGAAATGTTGCCTGAGCCATTCGTGAAACTGAAATTAAGCGTGCCCGTGCCATCGTTAGTGATGCTGTAGGTTCCGGTGAACGAGCCGGAGCCAAACGATCCATTCTGAGCGAAGTCATCCGTACCCCCACTGATGTTTCCTTTGCCGTCAGCAGTAAACACACCCGCCTCGGTGTAAGAGGCGAAGCTGTTGGTATTCGATATTTCTGAAGTTCCCGACAGCGAATAGGTGTACTGTCCAATCAGACTGGCGTTGGAAAAATTTCCCTTGACCGGCGGGTTGGACCTGCTGCCGCTGGAACCGCACGCCAGCGAGAATGAAAGCAGGCCGAGGACCGAAACAAGGAGCACTTTTTCCGCAGTCCGGGCGGGCAGCCTGCGCAGAGAGACATTAAGCACATGTTTGCTTGATTTCACGACAGTCTCCGCTGGAGGTGATGACTTAAGCCCTTGTAACACAATTTTGAGGGGAAAGTTGCGTCGAGCCTGCCATGGATGAACAAGAAATCAAGCACAACCACTTTAAAGATTACAAACAAGCGTATCTCCAGAGCGATGATTATCCCGAAGAGGCTTCAGGTCGTGAGGGATCTTGCGTGCACTGCTGGAGCTCTTCCTCTCGCGTCCGACGCTTTGAGACGACCTAGGCGCTGGGCGCCGAACCAACGATGCCGTGCTCACGAAAAAAGCGTTCACGATGATCGCGATCACGAAAAGCCTCCGTGCCGCCAGGGCGTGTGGTCGAGAGCGCGCCTGCCAGGTTGCCGCTCGCCAGGCAAGCTGATAGATCGGCGCCACACACATATTGATGGAGAAATCCGGCGTCGAAGCTGTCGCCGGCCCCGACCGCATCCACAACATTCACCCCCACGGCCGGGCTGACAAATCGCTCAGGACCGCGTTGCGCCATAGCCCCTTGGGCGCCGAGCTTCACCACCACTACGGGCACGATTGCCGCAAGCTGCGCTACCGCAATCTCCAAGTCATCGGCTCCCACGATTCGCCGTGCCTCTCGCTCGTTCGGCAAAAACACGTCCACATAGCGCAGAGCCTCACGAATTCCACCTTCCCAGCGGTCCTCCGGATCATCGTTTGTGTCGAGTGAAATGGTTAGACCAGAGGCTTTTAATCTTCGAAAAAGTTTAGCCACATGCGACTGAAGCCCACGCTGCAGATAAAACGAAGAGAGATGAAAGTGCCGGGATGAGGCAAGATAATCGAGATCCAGATCGGCAAAGTTCAATTCCAAGGTTGCGCCCGCATAGGTCACCATGTTGCGCCAGCTATCACGTTGCAAAATGACTGTCAGCCCCGTCTTGGTAGAACCGGTCATGCGGCGAAGCTTCGAGACATCGACACCGCCAGTAGCCAGGTGGTCGAGCGCGATCTGGCCAAATTGGTCGTCACCAATCCGCGCAATAAAACCAACCTGGCTACCCAGTGCGGCAAGATTGTGGGCCACAATCGCAGATGAGCCGCCTGGCGTCAGCATCATCTGGTCCACTAGAAATTCGCGCTCAGGCGGAAGTTCGTCAGGCAGGCCGTAAAGAATCAGATCGAGGTTCAGCTCGCCAGCGACGGTGATGTCAAAGCGCGGCATGTTCCGTTTCCCGAATAAATTTTGTTTCTTGAGAATGATAACGTGATTGATATTGCGCGGACGCTCGGGATCGAGCCTTGTTCAGTAGTTTATCCTTCGGAAACTTCGGTGCGGCCTGGCGGAAAAGAAATCGGCTTTGGCGCAATCATAGCTGAAAGCGACCCTACAAGGCGATACCCGAGCAACAGCGCCAGCACAGCCGCATACTCCAAGGGTTTGCGGATGTCCGCTTTGACTAGCCAGAGGTAATGAATCACTCCCGCGATCGCGCTGAAATAAATCAGCCGGTGCAGCACCTGCCAACGCTTTCCACCCAACCTGCGTATCCAGCCGCTGGTAGAAGTAATCGCCAAAGGAATCAGCAGCACAAATCCCGTAAAGCCCACGGTAATGAAGCGGCGCTTGGCGATATCGGCCACCATTTCGTGCAGGTCGAAGAACTTATCCAGCCAAATGTAAGTAAGAAAATGGAGGATGCCGTAAAAGAACGCAAACAGCCCAATCACGCGCCGGAAGCGAATGAGCCAAGGCTGTCCCGTAAGCTTTCGCAATGGCGTGATGGCCAACGTGACAAGCAGGAGTCGCAGCGTCCAGTCCCCGGTCGCATGGGTGATGACTTCGATAGGATTAGCGCCAAGCGCCCCGTTGTAGGCCTTCAGTCCCAGCAATGCGAGCGGTACGAAGCACGCGAGGAAAACAACGACTTTGAGCAAGCGGATCGATTTCACGGCGATGCTCAGAAATTCTTCCTCAGGTCCATGCCGTTGTACAGGCTGGCCATCTGGTCGCCGTATCCGTTGAACATCAGCGTAGGACGCTTGAAGAATTCGCCCAGCCGCCGCTCCTTCGCCTGGCTCCAGCGCGGATGATCCACGTTCGGGTTCACATTCGAGTAGAAGCCGTATTCGTTCGGCGCCGCCAGGTTCCAGGTATTGATCGGTTGCTCTTCCTTGAAGCTGACTTTCACGATTGCCTTGGCGCTCTTGAAACCGTATTTCCAGGGCACGACGATACGCAACGGCGCGCCGTCCTGGTTGGGCAGCACTTCGCCATACATGCCAAAGCAGAGGAGCGCCAGCGGGTGCATGGCTTCGTCCATGCGAAGTCCCTCGACGTAGGGCCACTCCAGTACTGTCCCTTTCTGGCCGGGCATCTGCTTGGGATCGTGAATTGTGGTGAACTGCACGAATTTCGCCTTGCCTAGCGGTTCCGCTTTCTTAATCAGTTCATTCAATGAGAGCCCTATCCAGGGGACCACAATCGACCAGCCTTCCACACAACGATGCCGATAAATACGTTCTTCCGGCGTGGCCATCTTGATGATGCTATCGACATCGAGCACCTGCTTCTTTTTCACTAGCCCATCGATAGTGACGGTCCACGGGCGTGTCTTGAAATCTTTGGCCAGGCCGGCGGGGCCGTATTTGTCGGTCGAAAATTCGTAGTAGTTGTTGTAATTGGTGACGTCCTTGTAGGGTGTGATTTTCTCGGTGGTACTGAACCGGCTCTTCTGGACATTGTCAATCTTTGCATTGGCCTCGGCCACAGTTGAAGGTGAAGCCAGTTCGCGCAGACCGACGCCCGTCATCACGGCCGCGCCTGCCACTGTCACGCTGGCGAGGAATTTGCGGCGGCTCAGATAAAGATCTTTGGGCGTGATGTCTGAGGATCGAATATCGATCGAGTTCTTGATCAGCATTGAAAAGGTCCCCTGAAAGGCGTACGGATCGCGCCATTCAGACGGATTTGCCTAGTCCGTAGCATTATCTTCTAGATAGGACGCAGATCGAGAGGAGAAGTTACACGGACTGGATATTATGAGGTGCTCAGCTGCCCACACCTGAGGAGCTAATGACCAATCTTGTAAGCGCGTGACACGCTGCGGAGATCAAGCAGCCAAAGGAGAAGACGCCAAAAGGGTCAGATCGTTTCGCCGCGCAGCACTTCGCGCACCTTCCGCGACAGTGTTAGCAGTGTGAAAGGCTTTTGCAGGAAGGCGGTACCGGGTTCCAGGACGCCCTGATGGACGATAGCATCCTCGGTATAACCGGAGAGATAGAGCACCTTCATCTGCGGGCGTAATTCAGTCAATCTCTTGGCTAGCTCGCGGCCACCCATTCCTGGCATCACCACGTCGGTGATCACCATGTGAATGGGCGCGGAATGTGCCTCGGCCAGACGCAGACCTGCTTCTCCATTTTCGGCCTCGATGACTGTGTAGCCCTTGGCTTCCAATGTATCGCGGACCAATTGCCGCACCGATTCTTCATCCTCCACCAGAAGAACGGTTTCCGACCCACCACCAACCGCCTGGAAAGTTTTCACCGGTCCGAGAGTTTCGGCCGCACCTTCCACCTGCGGGAGATAGATCCGAAAGGTCGTCCCACGACCCACTTCGCTCTGAGTGAAAATGTACCCGCCACTTTGTTTCACGATGCCGTAGACGGTCGAGAGCCCCAGTCCGGTGCCTTTGCCTTTTTCCTTGGTGGTGAAGAACGGTTCGAAGATGCGGGACTGGATTTCCTTGTCCATTCCCAGACCCGTATCGGAAACGGATAGCATGACGTAGGGGCCGGGTTGTATGAATGTATGTTCTCGGCGGTAGGAATCGTCCAGGGTGACATTGGCGGTTTGGATGATGATCTTGCCGCCATTGGGCATGGCGTCCTTGGCATTGACCACTAGGTTCATGATCACCTGCTCGAGCTGGCCGGCGTCAGCGCGGGTTCGTCCCAGCCCGGCGGAGAGCCGGGCGCTGAGCTCGATGTGTTCCCCAATCAAAGGCCGCAACAGCCGTTCCATGTCAGACACGATGGTGTTCACGTCCACCACCTTTAGTTCGAGCAATTGCTTGCGGCTGAAGGCGAGCAGTTGGCGAGTGAGCGTAGTGGCTCGATCCGCGGCCTGCTGGATTGCCTGCACTTTCTGGTGCAATGGATTTCCTGACTCGATCTGCTCTATCAGAACCTCGGTGTAACCGCTGATTACCATCAGAAGATTGTTGAAATCGTGCGCTACGCCTCCCGCGAGCCGTCCCACGGCTTCCATTTTTTGCGCTTGCCGGAACTGGTCTTCGAGCACACGCCGTTCGGTAACATCTTCGGCAATGATCTCCAGAACTTCGTCAGGTTCCTCCGCGCTAGTGACGGCGCTGCCACTAAGTCGAACCGTGATCGCATTCCCGTCTTTTCGTTTCCACCTTACTTCAATGCTGTCCAGCCGGCCGCTGCGTCGGAATTCATGCACGAGACGGGCTTGTTCTTCAGAATGCAAAAAAACATCACGCATAGGATCGAGCGCGAGCACTTCTTCAGCAGAGTCGTAGGCCAGCATAGCAATCAGGGCTGAATTGACGTCAAGGAACTTGCCCTGCAAGCTTGACCGATAGATGCCGTACACTGCTTTTTGCACCAGGGAGCGGTAACGCGCCTCGGAGCGGCGCAGCGCCTCCTCATTACGTTTGTGGTCGATCGCGCTGGCCAGTTGCTGGGACACGAACATCAGAATGTCTCTATCCCATTCACCAAAGCGAACGTCGTCCGTGTAACTCTGCACAACGAGCACGCCAAAGCTGTTGTTCGCGATTTTTAAGGGGATCCCCACCCAGTCCAGCGAGGGTGCACCGATGAGTTCTACCTCGCCGCATCGCAAGAGGTCATCAAACACGCGGGGAGTCGCCAATAAGGGTTCTCCAGTGCGCAGCACGTATTCGGTGAGTCCCCGGCCCAGTTTCTTTGGCGCCGGCGTAGGATCCTGCTCATCAACAAAATAGGGAAAGCTGAGTAGTTGCGTCTCCGGATCGTACAGCGCGATATAGAAGTTGCGCGCGCACATCAATTCGCCAACGATGTTATGCATGGCAGCGTAGAACTGCTGCAAATCTTCCGCCGAACTGGTTCTTTCCGCGATTCGATAGAGCGCAGAGCTCAATGCCTCCGCGCGCTTTTGTTCCGAGATGTCGCGATAAAGTACATAAACGCCGACCTGAGTTCCGCCCACGATCACCGGCGCCCCTGAGATACACACGTCCACGAGGGTGCCGTCTTTACGGCGGCGCTTGGTTTCGAGCCTTATCTTCTGTCCTTTTTGCAGGGTCTCGCCAATCCAGCGGGTTTCCGCGTGACGCTCCGGAGGAACAATAAGTGCATCAATACGCTGCCCGACTGCTTCCTCCGGCGTGAAGCCGAACACGCGTGTGAATTCACTGTTGATACGCGTGATCTGGTAAGGGCTCTCGATAATACTGATGGCTTCCGGTATACCTTCGACGAGTTGTTCGAGATAAGCTTTTTGGACTTCCAGGCTATCTTTGCTCCAGCTGCGTGAAGCCGGCTCCTGCGTTGGTCCGGGAGATGGCTGGGAATGCCGCAGCACGGGTGGCGAACCGCTCCGGAGCGCTTCCTTCAGCAAGTTGGCGCGCCGCACATCGGCAGACTTTGGATGCCGGGTGATCTTCTCACCCATGTGGGACTTCCTCCCGGATTCAGTACCAGAGCTAGACAGCGATGTTAGTCTGCTGGCCATTTACCGGAAAGTTACGGTGGTAATTCTGCGGTTGTGGCGGGGACTACTCGCGACCGCTACCGGAGGACGCTCCAGAAGCCAGCAGCTGGCATACACGCTGGATCGCAGTGCGTTGCGCCTGGGTCACCGTGAGGAATTCAAAACCGTAATGCAATCCGCGGCGATGACGCACCACCGCCCGAAGCTTCAGTGGATATGCAGTCAAAGGCAAAGAGAACTCCATGGAGACGACTTCACCGGGTTCCAGGTCTCCGGTGAGTGTCGCGCCAATGCCGTCCTCACCCACTTCTGTTGAGCGTCCCCAGAAGGAACTGATGCCTCCTGAACGGAACACATGGACCACCACGCGTACGTCGAGCGGATATCGCGCGAAATTGCGTGTCTTCTGTGAGACCGCTTTGGGGCGCCGCTCGGTTTCGCTCATGGTGTTGCCTACAAGAAAATTACCAATCACTAAGTTGCGAAATTACATTCTGCCAAGCCATCGAGACTGAAATACTTAGCGGCGAACTGCCGGCGTATTTAGTTTCCGTGTAGTGGATATCCCGGCTCCAGCGGTAGCTTCCCCCCGACTTTCACGACCACAACGCCTCCGGTGATGGAGTAGACATCTACCAGCGCTATTGCCCCCGGGGTCGCCTCTACTTTTCTGACCAGATCTTCATTGGAATTGACCACAAGGATTGCTGGCCCGCCGGCGCGACCATGGTTGGCGGCGCTGATAAGGGCCGCGACCGCACCGGGTGCCATAGCGTAGACCTTCTCCACGACCATTTTCATGTCTGGAGATGCCGGACTGCGAGTGATAAACGTAACCGGCTTGCCGTCGGGCCAGCGTGTGGTCTGAGCCTTACAGATCTTGACCAGGTCCGGCATGCTAATCGTGGTGAGCGAGTTGGACTTGTTCGACACTAGCGCGATGTCTTTCGACACGGCAAGTGGAACCCAACTCAGGATCAGCAGCGCGACCGACAAAACAACCCGGGTAGGCACGGCAACTCCGCGGGGCTTCCCGCACGATCTCAGGTCCGATTTTGCTGTAATTCGCGTTAAGGCTCAACGACAGAAAGGTCATGTACCTTCAGAGGTAACAGATTCATTGACTTGTCACAGGGACAGGGCGGCAAAAAGGCATTTCCGATTGTCGATTTCCACTAGCCATTGTTGATATAGGGGATAGAGATCGGGATTGACAATCGACAATGGAATTGAAAATATTCTCTCCGTCGAAGCCCGGTCTGCATCGCCTCGGCAACTTTCTTGCTCTTGGTTGCGTAACTAAGAATGGATTGGAACACGCAGCAGGGAGGAAATGCCATGTTCTGCGATCGTTGTGGAACCCAACTCCAGCCCGGCTATAACCTCTGTCCGAAGTGCGGAAAAGTAATTGGAGAGACTCTGAGCTTTCCGGCACAGAGCAGGTTGGGGCGGCATCTGCATACACTGGGGATTCTTTGGATTGTGGTGGGAGCGTTTTGG
The DNA here is from genome assembly GCA_003225595.1 of Acidobacteriota bacterium. Classification (GTDB taxonomy): domain Bacteria; phylum Acidobacteriota; class Terriglobia; order Terriglobales; family Acidobacteriaceae; genus Gp1-AA124. Next base: position 10,607 of record QIAR01000199.1, read on the forward strand.
CTGATTCCGTCAATCGTGTTGATGACGCTCGGCAGCGTGGTTCACATAGCGATTCCCGGCACTGAGGCGGTGGCGAGAATGGTGGGTCCGCTGGTCATGTTCGTGCTAGGGGCTACTTTCCTGGTTGTGGGCGCGGGCGGCATCTGCGTGGGTTGGGGTCTGCTGCAGCGTCAACCTTGGGCACGTACTGTCGCGATCGTCTTGGGTATCCTGGCATTGTTCCATCCGCCGTTTGGCACTGCTTTGGGGATATACACACTCTGGGTCCTGCTGGCGGCTGAAAGTCGAGGCGAGTACGACCATCTGGCGCGGGCAGCATGATTTAGCCACAGAGGAACTCTTCTGCTCCGCTCAGGGAAGCTCCGACACAGGGATATTTTCAGTTAACGACGCCAATTTCAATCGTTGTTTACACCACTAATTGGCAATCGAAAATCGACAATCAGAAATCCCTCTCGGTTCCATGGTGAGTTTCACGGTTTTAGACCATACACCTTGATAGCGTTCTCCCGCAGCACCATCCGCGCCAGCTCCACTGCACGCTGGCGGGTGATTTCGCCATCGTTGACCATGCCGGTCAGAGCCAGAGCCAAACCTACGCGGCCGGTGGTAGCGGTCATGTAGCCGATCTCCTCCCAATCGATCTCGGGCGTGCCGGGGAACAGGTCTGTGCCGAAGAAGACTTTCTCGGGATACCACTCCAGCCAATCCCGGACGACTGCGCTCAGTGCACGTGGCGACAGCATCCAGTCCTGTTCAGAGAAATCAGCGTAAACATTGGGCTTACTCAGCAGAAATGCGGTCACCTTAGGGTAAGGTCCGGCGCCGCCATGTACCAGGACAAAATTGGTTTTGCGCAGAGACGAGTCGTTCAACACTGAATCAAGCAGCCCGGGATTCGACCCCGCAACATCGAAGTAGCTGCCGCAACCGGCGCCCGTGTGAATGTGGACTACCAGTCCGAGGCGTCCGGCTTCGCGCGCAATAGCACGAAACAAGTAATCTTGGACCTTCATGTAATCGGCCTTGCTCGGCGCGCCTCCTTTAACATAGCGCACGAAGATTTGCCGAGCCCCGTCCTCCTGTGGCTCAGCGAAATTCAGCGAACGCAGATAAGCGGCTTCAAATTTCACAGCCACTGCTCCAGCTTTCTTCTGCCGCTCGAGCGTTGGCGTAATCACCCGGGCCACGTAGTCGTCTAGTGTCGCAGGAAGCGCCGTCGCATTCGATTCCGTCATGTAGCGTTTCAGCAGCATCTCTTCACGCTGATAGAAAAACGTGCGGTCGGGCGTGTCCGCCATAAACTGGTTGTTCAAGGGCAGCATCAGCGCGTCGTCAAAAGGTACCCACAGAAAGCGCGGAGGGGTCAGCCCGCGACCCATGGCTACGCGGTTGGCTAGCATGTATTCGATGCCGAGTTGCTCCAGCACCCATGTAGGGAAGTTATCCCCCAGCTCCCGGGCAACACGTTGCTTGGTTTCGAGGAGCTCGCGGACGTGCGCGGGATCACGGTCGCTGTACTTGTAGCCGTAAAGCTTTTGCCAGGCTGCCAGGAACAGCGGATTGTCTGGCCGCGCCATGTTGGGGTCGGCGGAGGGCTCCAGGTTGTTGCCGCAGGGAAGGGCGTCGAAGTCGTCGTCCTTCTCGCCCGCGGCCAGCACTTTCGGCACGTGCGTGTGATTATCCAGTGCTTTGATTTTGTTGATCTCGCCCAGCAAATAGGCATCCGGAGAGGTTTGGGCGAGCACGGTATTGAGGGTCAGAAGTATCGAAAGCACACACCGCATTTTCATGTTTGCCGCTCCATTGAATAGAAGAAAAGAGGCTTCAAGAATGTAATCCTTTCAGCGCAATTCCATCCAGCTATGAATGGCAACAACCCCGCGCATGAGAGACAATAAACCATTAGCGGTCGAGCCATGTACGAGGGCCAGTCACGGCGAGGGCGCTGGTTTGCGATGGCGCTCGTTCTCGTCTGTGCATCAGTCTGCCTCGCAGTCGCCCAGGTCACGTATCGGACGTCTACTGGATCAACGCAGCCGAAACTGTCGGTCGCGGTCACAGACGAGAATGGCGTGGCCGTTCCTTCCGCTCGCGTTTCTCTTCAATCTTCGTCTATATCGATACCGCTCCGATGCGAGACCGATTTCGCTGGCCATTGTCAGTTCGAGGACCTCACTGGCGGTTACCAACTCAAAGTCCAGAAGGAAGGTTTTTATGCTGTCCTTTTCATGCTGCCCAAGGTTCCAGTCGGCCAAAGCCTAAACATCGACGTGACGCTTTCCCATCAGCGCGAAATTCGCGAGGTAGTGAATGTGGTTGAGTCGCCGCCCGCCATCGATCCGGCGCAAACCTCTTCACAGGAGCAACTCACGGGCGTCGATATTGTCAACATTCCCTATCCCGTCACGCGCGACTATCGCCATGTGCTGACCTATATCCCGGGGGTCGTGCAGGATGTGAATGGCCAACCGCACGTCGCCGGTGCGGAAACGTACCAGACGCTCACCCTGCTCGATGGTTTTAACATCACGCAGCCGGCAAATGGCCAGTTACTCATGCGAGTCAGTACGGATGCGCTGCGCACTGTCGGCGTGGAGACCAGCCGCTACTCCGCCGAATACGGCAAAGGTTCCGGCGGCGTGTTGGACCTCAACACTGGGATTGGCGATGATCATTTCCGCTTTGCCGCCACCGACTTTATTCCGTCATTGCAGAACAAAAAGGGAATTTCGCTGGACAAGTTCAATCCGCGCCTGACCTTCTCCGGACCTATTCAAAAGGGCAAACTGTGGTATTTCGACGGCGTCGACGGCGAGTACGACAACATCGTGATTACTGAACTGCCCGACGGCGCTGATCACGATGTCTTCTGGCGTGTGGGAAATATCGCGAAGGTGCAGGCAAACCTGAATTCGCGCAATATCATGACGACCAGCTTTAACTACAACCTATCGCATGACCAGCATTCCGGCCTATCGCTGTTTAACCCGCAGCAAGCCACACCGGTGCTCGATGAACCGGTTTATCAGGCGAGCGTGAAAGATCAGCATTATTTTTCAGGTGGGGAGTTGCTAGAATCAGGTTTTGGTTTTAACCGCTACGATCTGGACCAAACGCCGCGCGGTTTGGAACCTTTTTTCATCTCGCCCGAGACCACGGGTGGGAACTACTACCTCAACGCGCACACGCAAGCCGAGCGCTGGCAGGCGCTGGAGAACTTGTATCTTGCTCCACGGCAGTGGCATGGCCGGCACGAGTTCAAGGTTGGAGTTGATCTCGACCGGCTGACTTATGAGGCCAACTTTCAGCGCCAGCCGATTTCGTTTCTGCGCGAAGGGCAATCCCTCCCTGCAAGCGGGAACTGTCTAACCGTTACACCCTCTCCTTGTTCTCGCTATTCCATTTTTCCCGGTGCTCCCAATCTCGAAAAACACAACGCGGAGGTAAGCGGATACGCGCAGGACCGCTGGTTGGTCACCGATCGCTTTCTCGTGGAAGGTGGCTTGCGCTACGACTGGGATGAAGTCGTACGCCACTCGCTGGTTTCGCCGCGTCTTGCGACAAATTACGTTCTCGACAGCGCGGGCAATACCAAACTCTCGGCCGGAGTGGGTCTCTTCTATGATGCGACCCCGCTGTTCCTGATAGCGCGTCCACTGGCGGGGCAGCGAATCGATTATTTTTTCGACGCGAATGGGAATCCCAACTCCGGCCCCGTAACCATGACATTCAGCCTGACTCCGAATGCGCTCGAAGCCCCGCGCTTCCTGAACTGGAGCTTGGGATTCGAGCGGAAGCTGCCGGCGGAGATCTACCTCAAGGTCGAATTCGTCCAGAAGCGGGGGACGCACGGCTTCGTCTACAACACGGCGAGCAACGCTCCGCCCACCTCGAACGCCGATTTCGCTCTCGCGAACACGCGACAAGATCATTACGATTCTTTCCAGATCAATGTACGCCGCAGTTTTCAGAAAGGGCACGTGCTGATGGCTTCTTATACGCGCTCAAAGTCGCATTCCAATCAGGTGCTGGACTTCAACGTGGATAACCCCATCTTCAGTGCCCAGGCCGCCGGGCCGTATCCGTGGGACGCACCGAATCGTTTCCTTTCCTGGGGCCTTCTGCCGCTGCTCAAGGGATTCGACCTGGGGTATTCCATCGAAGCGCGCAACGGGTTTCCATTCAGCGTCGTCAACGATCAGCAACAGCTCGTAGAACCGCCCGGCTCGCGCCGGTTTCCAAACTATTTCACACTCAACGTGCATCTCGAGAAACGTTTCAGTCTATTCGGTTTCAACTGGGCAATTCGCGGCGGGTTCGACAACATTACCGACCATGAAAATCCCGGCGTGGTCGACAACGACATCAACTCGCCGAAATTCCTCACTTTCGGCGGATTCCTGCGCCGCGCATTTACGGGACGCATCCGCTTCCTCGGCCGCAAATAGACGCGCCCGGAAGGCGTTGAGCTGCTCCTGACGACCGCGAGACGCTGAATGCATGCGAAGCAGAGTGCAAGTTCCACCGCCCCCAAAAAACTCGCCCTCGTGCGCCCCCGTGCTTTAAGCCGCGTCAGGATCTCTCGCCTTCTGTCAGTGGAGCAGCCGTGAATTAATTACCTTTCTCCGCGCAAGAATCTCCAACGCTGCGATTTTTCGGCTTGGTAGTTCAACAATTTTAGTGGTGGCACCACAAGTGCATTAGTAGCAAGTGCGTCTAGAGATGGGAGTGTCACGAACGCTGCCTAGCTCTCAAGGAACCAGGAGCTGGCCCCATGGCAAGCGTTTGCAAGGACTGGAGAGAGCTCTCGGAATGTAGAGAGCCGGATCCGAGAAGGTGATGATCCTTGTCGGCGGGGCAAACAGAGTTTTGGAACTGCGCGAGGAGGAATCGCGAGCCAGACAGAAGGTCATGATTTAAACCTGGCCGGACCGCGCAAGGTCAGCGTAGCCAACACACCTTGCGCGGTATTTATATTTTCTTACCTTCAGGTCAAAATTCAGCCATCATGCGCCGACACCTCTGCTACGGTGTAGATTAAAACCGTCTCGCCGGGATGGGTACAAGCGGTGAGAACGCACCAGCAGCTACCCGAGCTAGTGACCCTATACGCTGAATCCGAAATACCCGTCCTGTCATCTTTAAGCCTTGGAGGATAAATCATGGCGCACGAACTACCCCCTTTGCCATATGACTATGCAGCGCTGGAACCCTACATTGACCAGCAGACGATGCATTTGCATCACGATATGCACCACGGAACCTATGTAAAAAACCTGAATGCAGCGCTGGAAAAATATCCCAACCTGCAATCGAAGAGCCCTGACGAATTGCTGCGCAACCTGAGCGAGATCCCGGAAGACATCCGGACTGCGGTGCGCAATAACGGTGGCGGTCACGTAAATCACACCATGTTCTGGAAGATCATGAAGCCCAAGGGCGGTGGCGAACCCAGCGGGAAAATTGCCGACGTCATCAAGAAGACTTTTGGCAGCTTCAAAGATTTTCAGACCAAGTTCAATGACGCGGGCGCCAAGCAGTTTGGCAGCGGTTGGGTATGGCTGGCGGCCAAGCCCAGCGGTGAGGTGCAGATCATTACCACCCCCAACCAGGACAATCCAATTTCCCAGGGACTGTTCCCCATCATGGGCAATGACGTGTGGGAGCACGCCTACTATCTGAAATATAACAACCGTCGTCCAGAATATTTGCAGGCGTGGTGGAACGTAGTTAATTGGGAGGAAATCAACAAGCGTCTCGAAGCGGTGAAGACGGTCCGCGAGCCAGCTCTAGCGCACCACTAATTTCGAGCGGGCAAATTCGACTCTCATCGAAAAGCCTCAGCACGCGAGTTGCGAGCCGAGGCTTTTTCTTTGCTCTGAATCGCGGCCGAAGTTGGCTCCAGAACACAGTAATTTCATTGCGAAATAATTTTTCCAAAATCATTGTCACGCATGATGCCAATCCTGGTCGAAGAGCAAGGTCGAACTCGGCGCGATCGCTTTAACCGCCCTCCCTACAGTGTTTCCTGTACAGACAATTCTACCCATTCCCCGCCGACTTCACCGTGCTTGTCAGGTTCTGTGACAACTACCGATGCTCGTATCAACTAGTAAATACAGGGACAAGGCTGGCTGGCATCTCACTTGCTTCTACGCTTTTGCGCGGGGGCGGTTATGCTTTGGACCATATTCGTGATTCTGCTGATTCTATGGCTCCTCGGACTCGTCGGCTCCTACACGCTGGGCGCGCTCATCCATCTACTCTTGGTGATAGCGCTCGTAGTACTGATCATTAGCCTGTTAAGCGGACGCAGAAGGGTCATTTGAAAAAATAGTATTCCACGCCGTCCGAGGATGCAAAATTCTGCATCTTAAGGACGCACGCCGGTTGAAAACTCAATGCATACAGCTTTTAAGGAGCTAACGTGAAAAGATCTTTCGTTCTGATGTTGTTCAGTTTGGTAGGACTATTCGGAAGTTTCGCCTGGGCTGGCTCGGCACGGGAGGATTCTGTCGAACGACTCCAGAAATCCGCCAACGTCCTCAAGGAAATCATGGCCACTCCAGATAAGGGTATCCCCGAAGAAGTGTTAGATAGCGCCAAGTGCGTAGTCGTGGTTCCACACTTGATCAAAGGCGGGTTCATTGTTGGCGGCAAGCATGGACGAGGCGTCGCCACCTGCCGAACAAGAACCGGCTGGAGCGCGCCAGCTTTCGTTTCCGTTGGTGGTGGAAGCTGGGGTCTTCAGATCGGCGCCGAGGGTGTAGATCTCGTGATGTTGGTCATGAACGACCAGGGCCTCCAACATCTGCTTTCAAGCAAATTTCAGATCAGCGGTGAAGGATCGGCTGCGGCCGGGCCGGTAGGGCGGCACGCTTCTGCCGGAACGGACTGGAAACTGAATACCGAGATGCTGACTTATTCGCGTTCGAAAGGCGCCTTTGCCGGCTTAACCCTGGAAGGTGCAGTGGTAGAGCAGGACGATGACTCCACAGTCGCAATCTACGGCAAAAAGATACCGTTTCGCACGATCCTGCTGGGTGAAGTAAAGCCACCAGCGGAGGCAGCCTCATTCATGCAGGCTGTGGCGGGCGCGAGCAGCAAGGCTAACGCGCGCGAAGCCAAGGAAGAAGTGAAAGAGGAAAAGAAGTAACCGCGGTTGGCACTACTGCCAGTGTGCAGCAGCATACGTTCAGGGCCCGGTTCAACGGCTACTGGGTCGAAGAATTCGATAGCAGCGGCATCGAGGCCCCAGACGGATCAGGATGCCGCCGCAACTGCCCCGCGAAACTACTGAAGCCAACCCGCTCAGAATACCCGTGGACGAAAACCTGTTGGGATGTGGGCGTAAATAACCTCCGGTTACATTTTGCATGGCTCGATACGCGGACTTTACGGGCGGGCCGTTGCAAGGTTATGATTTTGAAGGTGTAGGCGCGTAGCTCAGTTGGTTAGAGCGCTACCTTGACACGGTAGAGGTCTGGGGTTCGAGTCCCCAC
>QIAR01000269.1 GCA_003225595.1 Acidobacteriota bacterium
AGCCGAAGTGATCGAGTGACCACAACATTCCTGGAAGAGCGTGTAATCTGCCTCCGATGAGCGAAACGATTCACACACGCTGTTGCATCGCTGGAGGAGGGCCCGCCGGCATGATGCTGAGTTTTCTTCTTGCCCGAATGGGTGTAGATGTATTGGTACTGGAAAAGCACGCGGATTTCCTGCGCGATTTCCGCGGAGACACTATTCATCCGTCAACTCTTGAAGTGATGCACGAACTTGGCATCCTCGATGAGTTCCTGAAGCGCCCACATCAGGAAGTGCGCGAGCTTGCGGGTCAGGTCAGCAGCGAAACCGTCACGATAGCCGACTTCACACATCTTCCGACGCGCTGCCGTTTCATCGCTTTCATGCCGCAGTGGGACTTTCTAAACTTTATCGTGGAACAGGCCAGACGCTATCCGGCATTTCACCTGAGAATGCAGGCCGAGGTTACCGATCTCATCGAAGAGAATGGCAAGGTGGCCGGCGTGCGCGCGAAGACTCCGGAGGGCATATTGGAAGCTCGCGCCAACCTGACTATCGGAGCCGACGGACGCCATTCTGTGGTTCGCGAGCGCGCCGGCTTGCCAGTCATCAACCTAGGTGCGCCGATGGATGTGATGTGGATGCGACTAAGCCGCCGCCCGGGTGATCCGGGACAAACCTTTGGCCATGTCGATATTGGGAGAATTCTTGTCCTGCTCAATCGCGAAGATTACTGGCAGTGCGCCTTCGTCATTCCGAAAGGCACTATCGAGGAGATCCGGCAACGAGGACTCGCATCGCTCCGCGAAGAGATTGCCAGGCTCGCCCCTTTTTTGCGTGACCGTGTCGATGAGTTGCGCGATTGGAAAGATATCAGCCTGTTGACGGTTGCGGTGGATCGCTTGCAGCGGTGGTACCGGTCCGGACTGTTGTGTATCGGGGATGCGGCACATGCCATGTCGCCGATCGGAGGTGTCGGAATCAATCTTGCGATTCAGGACGCGGTGGCAGCGGCGAACATCCTGGGCACGAAGCTGCTGCAAGGAACTCCGAGTGAAAGCGAGCTTCACGCGGTCCAGCGACGGAGGGAGTTTCCCACACGAGCCACGCAACGGCTTCAACTGGTTATACAAAATAACGTGATCCGGCGCGTTCTCGGTAGCAGCAAGCCGCTCTCGCTTCCCTGGATTTTGAAGCTCGTGCGACGATGGCCGTTGCTTCGCCGGATTCCCGCGCGGCTGATTGGGATCGGCTTCCGTCCCGAGCACGTGAAGACGGAATCGTAAACTTTTCTAACCGATTCTTCCGACTAAGAGATGGACTTGTCTTTCCGAAGGGCTGCAGCCTTGAGGAATCTTCTGTCCCAACGCAGTGGGAAAAATACCGGGCAGCGACCTAAAGTGTAGTGTCCCGCAACTTCGCGCATAAGTCCGGCGCTGTCATCCTGAGCGACATTTCTCATCCAGCCCGGGACGCAGCCCTTGAAGGGCCGCTCTTCCACGGTAGTCCCAGCGGAGAACACTGTGCCGCGCAAGACCGAGACGCAACGATAACTGCATCGAAGAAAAAGGCCGCTCTTTCGAGCGGCCTTCTTTTCAACCTTGAAACTTTTGAAAACCGGCTGCTAGTCGCCCAGCACCGGCTCTCCGACTTCTGGCTTAGGCTTGCTGCCGTTGGCCGGCGTCAAGGCGCCGAGGGGAATGAAACCATTCTCTGCCACCACCGGCTTCTCCTTCAGCACCACTTCGCGATACAGCGAGGCCATGCGGGCGTTGTAAGCGGGATCGTTTTTCTGCTTGGCGTCGCGCGCGCGCAGCTTCTCTTCGCGGGCATTCTTCGCGATGCCCAGCTTATCCAGATCGCGCTGCTCTTCCTTGGTGACGATTCCATCTTTCAGCACCAGCGAGTGCTCGGTGGATTCCATCTGAACTTTCTTGCCGCCGGCGAAGATTTCATGCCGCCCGTGCTCCTCGTACCACTTCGTGAGGGTGGAGGTCATGTGCATCTTCTCGATGATGTTGCGCCAGCCCACGCCCGTGTTATAGGCGCAGAAGGAAATCTCTCCTTCCTGCGTAGCGTAGGGAATGATGCACTGCTCGGTACGGCGGAAATCGTAGTTGAACAAGTCCTGGAACCACATGCCGGCAATGAACAGGAAGTTCCAGCGGTCCTGGCGGCGCTTCATGACGTCATCAATGGTGCGGTCGGGACCGACCTTGCCGTAGTTCTTGCCGGTGGCGTTGAAGTTTTTGTCGAACTTCTTCAGCAAGTCCATCAGCTTGAAATGCGTGGGCGACTGGAACGGGTCGTAGTTCTTCATCAGGCACAGCGCCATGCCGACGATGGTGAGAAATTTGCCGCGGGCGGCGTCGTTGACCTTAGCGATGTCCTTGGCGAGCTGATCCCCATGCAGAAACGCAGTGACCGGGACGGCTTCCATGGTTTCCTTGTCAATCATGACTGCCATGCCGGTGCCGCAATTAGGGTGACACCCACAACTCAGCTGGCCCCAGTCGTTGTTCTTGTCCTCGACGTGCATGAGGTCGGCCCAATCGGAGAACGTCCCCATGAACGAAATTGGGAACCAGTCGCGAGAAGGCTCGCCCAGTCCAGTCTGGTTTTTCACGTCATGCGCCAGGTGCGAGAGCGTGTAGCGCTGCGCAATGCGGCGCTCGTCGGTGATGGCTTCATCCCTACCGGTAAAGGACACCGGCTGGAACGAGAGGAAGCCGATCTTTTTGGGATTATCGAGAGCGAACTGAATGATGCGCCCGACTTGCTCGTTGTTAATGCCGTTGACGATGGTGACCACAGGCACGATCTCGACTCCGGCCTTGTGGAGGTTATCGATCGCCTTCAACTTCACGTCAAACAGGTTGCCCACCTTGCGGTGAGCGTTGGCGGCATTGCCGATTCCGTCAAACTGCAGATAGGCATAACGCATACCGGCGTCGGCTGCCTGCTGCGCGAACTCCAGGCTCTTGGCGAATTCAATTCCATTGGTCGCCGCCTGCACGCTGTTGTATCCGACTTTGCGGGCATAGCGCACCGCGTCCAAGAAGTAGGGCGAAAGCGTGGGCTCACCGCCCGAGAACTGCACCGACATCTGCCGCCTAGGCTTGATGGTGATGGCGTTGTCGAGCATGGTCTTGATGTCTTCCCAGCTCAACTCGTGCACGAAGCCGACCTGGTTAGCATCCATGAAGCAGGGATCGCACATCATGTTGCAGCGGTTGGTGAGGTCAATGGTGAGCACCGAACCCCGGCCATACTTCACTGTGCTGGAACCGTGATTGTGGAGCTTCTCGTCGTTGTGCGCGCGGATGTCACGGCCGGGAAAAACTTCTTCCAGGTGACGCGAGAAGTTAGGGTCAATCGACATGACGTCTTCAAAATGGCCATGTTTTGGACAATCCTTGACCATGAGAATTTTGCCGTCGTCGCGCTCGATGATTTGCGCTTTAATCTCGCCTACTTTCTCGTTGAGCAGGACCTCGTGGGGCAGCTTGCCGTCCAGAATCTGCTGGCGAATCTCGGGGACACACTTCGGGCAGAGGGAATCCGTGGTACGCGGCCAGCCCAGCGGTGGCTTGGTCTTCTCATAAGACTTCAGTAGCGGCTTGTCCGACCATTTGGGTTTAGGAGAAGGGTTGGGCTTGATGCGGTTCAAACGCTCGAAAATAGCCCATGCGCCGGAGGCTGCAACGGTAACGGCTTTTTCCACATACTTAACTGGCTTGTGCATGTCCTCTCGCTTTCCATTGCGGGAAAACTATGGCGAAACAACACGTTGCCAATTAGTTCCCTGGGTCGAGCCCGGAAGATTTTGTTATCTCACCGGTGGGGAAGCCCCCACATAGGCTTCTCCCGGTGCGTGAACCTTGTGCACAACGATCCTATTCAAGGGACAAGGATGATTGCACCGGGAAGGCAATGAAGCGCGTGAATTAGGGGTTTAGCGGCGAAATGGCGCATTGGATGGATGGTAAGTCATTGAGAAGGAAAGGGGTAGTTCGAGATGTGGGCTTTTGAAGTCGCGCCCGCGACCGGTGCCCAGCTAGCTCGGGGCGATGCGCAGGACGCCCGCACCCGTGATCTGGCTCTTCTTGAGGGCTTGCAGGGCCTGGTTGGCTTGCTCCAGATCGAAGAGTCGGATTTCGGTCTGGAGCGGGACTTCCGCCGCTAATTCGAGGAATTCGCGGACGTCCTGGCGGGTGCTGTTGGCAACACTCCGGAGTACACGCTCCTGATACAGCAATGAATAATCCAATGGCGGAATGGGGCTCATGGTGATTCCGGCAAGGGCAACCGTTCCACCCTTGCGCAGAACACGCAAAGCGTCGAGGACGAGAGCACCAGCGGGAGCGAAAATAATGGCGGCGTCGAGTTCACACGGGGGCGTCTCCTCCGCGCCACCAACCCATGCGGCTCCCAATTGTTTGGCGAGTTCGCGGTGAGCAGGAGCGCGAGTGAAGACGTAGACCTCACATCCTTCGTGGCGTGCGAGTTGGATGACGAGATGGGCGGAGGCTCCGAACCCATAGAGACCGAGCCGCATACCGCGGCGAGCCCCGCTCAGCCGGTATGACCGGTAGCCGATAATTCCGGCGCAAAGAAGCGGCGCGGCATTTTCGTCGGAGAAGTTCCGCGGGAGCGGATGCGCATAGGACGCGCTGACCACCATCGCCTCGGCGTAGCCACCGTTCGCGTGGTAGCCGGTGAACTGGGCATAGTCGCAGAGGTTCTCGAGACCGCGGCGGCAATAATCGCACTGCCCACAAGTGAAGTAGAGCCAGGGGATACCAACACGGTCACCTTCCTTCAAGGTGTGAACCTGCTTGCCGACCGCATCAACCACGCCCACAATTTGATGGCCGGGAGTGATTGGCAGCTTCGGCAAGCTTAGGTCGCCTTCAACGGTGTGCAGATCAGTGTGACAAACTCCGCAGCAGCGGACGCGAACCCGCACTTCATTGGGGGCGGGATGGGGCGCTGTGATCTCGGACAGCCGCAGGGGAAATTCTTCTACCGGGAGTGGCTTCTCCAGCACCATGGCGCGCATGATCTGATTCTAATCCGGGAGGGGAAAGCAGATTCCTCCCGCACTGAAGTCGGCTCGGCCCTTTGCAAAAAGTGCAAAGGACGGGGCAACTGCCAACTTGAGTTCCAAAGATGATCCCTACGTTGACGATGCGACCCGTGACCCGCCCACCCTTTCGCAAGAGGCGCGAAAGGGCAGGGCAACCCCGGTTAATGAGTGGAGTGGTGAAGGTTGATTGGATAAGAGCGAAGGCTCCAACGTTATCCTAAGAGGGTCTTTCGGTTGAGGACCAAAGACGCTTGGGAAAGAAGGAGCCTTCACATGGTGCTTATTGGATGTGATTTTCACCCCAGTTGGCAACAAGTTTCTTGGTTAGATATGGAAACGGGAGAAACGGGCGAGCAGAAGCTAGTGCATGCCGGCGGTGAGGCGGTGAGGCCAAGCAGTTCTATGAGCAACTGGCTGCACCGGTGCTGATCGGCATGGAAACTACGGGCAACAGTCAGTGGTTCATTGAGCTGGTCGAGGATCTGGGGCACGAGATCTGGATCGGAGATGCGGCGCAGATCCGCTCGCGGAGGCGGCCAGAGTCGGGCTACTCATTTCGCAAATCACCGATCCCACTAAGAACCGTACAGACCCCGGTTGAGACCGAAGCAACTGCGCCCCACGTTTGTGTTTCTGGCGAGACTGGGAACTTGAGCGCCCCAACAGCCAGCGCAACGTTGGCGATTGAGAACGCAGAACCTTGGGCTATCTGGCCAAGTCCCTTAAACCATCGCCGCGATTTTTTCTGCGTCTCTGCAGGGCGGCGTCCTTCCTTGCTCTCCTTCTTCTTTTCTTCAAATTCTTGCTCGGCTGTCTTCAGCCTGTCCTGGGCATGTTGAAGCTGCTGTCGAACGTCAACCTCCCTCATTGAGCGCTCAATCCTACTGCATAAAGCTCTTGCTTCGAACACCAGTGCCCGAAGCTCAACTTCGGGGTTGAGACTGCCCATGTCTTTCAATATCTCCTTCTCGGCGTCCGGGAGATGGCTTGGTTCCAAATGCGCCAGGATGTCTCTATAGTGACCTTCAAAGGCGTCGAGAAACCCTGCTTCTTCGATTGTGCGATTGTTGAAATCAAGACTGTAGCGCGTGTCGGAGACTGCACGGGCAAGTCGCTCCACAGTGAACGTGCGGTACACATCATCATTGTCTTCACAGTAACTCTCAATGAACCGCAAAACGTGGGACGCGCGTGCCGCTTGATCAATGTGGTAGTACCATTCCTCCATCATGTGGTGATGGAACCGATGGCGGATGCGCGGAATCCGGGGTCGGACATATCGCTCGAACAGAAACGTCAAG
>QIAR01000270.1 GCA_003225595.1 Acidobacteriota bacterium
ATTCTCAGATTTCATGTTGTCTTGTTTCGTCTGGTCTTCACCCGGTTTCGTGGTGTACTGAGCCAGAGCGAATAAGGACATCACCAGGGCGACCGCAACGAAAACTAGCATCAGTTTTTTCATGTTGCTCTCCTTTAGCAAAACTGCCTCTTGGGAACTTATTCACCGTTTGGATTAGTCCCCGCGCCGGAAACAGGTGTTAGGCTGCGACTCGGTCCCGACGGTGGCAACAAGTGTGCTCTTCGGTCACGTTATCCGTCAAGCGACCAGCAAATGCACAGAGTCCCTCCGGTTGTGTGGAGCGCGAGCATCCCGGTCGGAAATTCATCCCTAAAAGACCCAATCCAGCGTACAATCTGATGCCTTTGATAATCGTTGCCTGCAAGATTTGCCAGCGGAAATAGCTTCCGAGCTAAGGATCGTGCCTGTAACATTTCGCGGTCTCGTGAATCTCATGCTTGCCGGAGTGTTCTTCTGAGAGCAGTCGTATGAACTCACTAGTTGATAACCGCAAATTCAAGAGTATCAATCGCCGTGAATTGCTAAAACTCGCACCGGTCGTAGCGCTGGGCGCATTTGCAATCCCGAAATTACAGAAACCGCTCCTCAAGATCGGGCTTGGCTTCAGTGACTGGGCTTCCTCGAAGCTCTTTCGTTCTGGTCATCTCGCACCCACCTTTGCCGATTCGGAACTCACGCCCTTCAGCAAGTTTCCCATCAACGACTACGACGTGGACGATCCACAAGTTGACGTTGACAGGTGGACACTCACGGTTAGCGGTGCGGTGCAGAAGCCGGGAGAGTACACGCTGGCACAGATTCAGGCGCTGCCCCAGGTTAGGCAGAACACGCGTCACGTCTGCGTAGAAGGTTGGGACGTGATCGGCCGCTTTGGCGGCGTACGTCTCTCCGATTTCCTGAAGATGATCGGAGCGGACACGACGGCTCGCTTTGTCACCGTCGAGTGTGCGGATGACTATTACGAGTCGCTGGATATGGCCACGGCCATGCATCCGCAGTCGCTCCTGTGTTACGAGATGTATGACGAGCCACTGACCCGCCAACACGGCGCACCCCTGCGCCTGACTCTTCCCACGAAAATTGGCTACAAGCAGGCCAAGTATCTGACGGACTTGAAAGTCACCCATGTGCTGGAGAAGGTCGGCTACTGGGAAGATCAGGGCTACTCATATTTTTACGGGTTGTAGCAGCGAGGGAGAAGGCCCATGTCGACTCGGGCGATTGCAGTCGAAAACGTGAAGACCGGCGAGGTGACTGAGGCGGTATACGAGCACCCGTTTGTAGTGCGCCTTTGCCACTGGGTTAATGTGGTGTCGCTATTCGTGCTGGTAGGCAGCGGACTCCAAATCTTTCGCGCTTTTCCAAGCTTCGGGGCGAAAATCCCTCAGAAAGATCTGCTCCACTGGCCCAAGGCGTTCGCGCTGGGCGGGTGGTTGGGCGGCGCTCTGCAGTGGCACCTCACCTTCATGTGGATCTATATGGCGACGGGGCTGTTGTATCTCGGCTACCAAGTTTTCAGCGGCAACTATAAGCAGGTCCTGTTTATGCCACGGGACGTACCCGGAGTGTGGCCGATGGTGCGCCATTACTTTTTCTTCGGACCCAAGCCGCCGGTGAAGGAAGCCTACAACCCACTGCAGAAGCATGCGTACACGTCCGTAATCGGACTGGGTGTACTGTCGGTGCTTACCGGCTTAGCGGTATGGAAGCCGGTGCAGTTCTCTTGGCTGGTGTCGATGATGGGCGGCTTCCACTTGGCACGGCTGTGGCATTTCCTGGTCATGTGGGCGATCCTGGCGTTCGTGTTTGGGCATTTAGTGATGGTAATTCTGCATGGCTGGAATAACTTTGTCTCCATGTTGACGGGATGGAAAAAGGATCCGGAATACCTGTCGAAGTAGTTGTCGTCCGGGACTGCAGTGAATTCCATATTGCGGTGAGGGGCAATGCCGGGAGAGGCAACTTCGCTGGAGAATCCAGCCGAAAAATCCAACGAAGAAATGCTGATCCGGCGTATCCGGGGCGGCGAGCACGAGCTATTTTACGAGCTGATTCGGCCCTACGAGCGGCGCGTGTACTCGGCAGCGTTCGCAATCTTGCGCAACGAGGCCGATGCCGAAGATGCGGCGCAGGAAGCGGTACTGAAGGCTTTTAAACACATTCGGCAGTTCCGAGCGGAAGCGCGATTCAGCACGTGGCTGATTCAGATCACGGTGAATGAGGCACGTATGCGGAGAAGAAAAGAACACGCCCACATTGTGGAGCCGATCGTTGACCACGAGGACGAGGAGGGCAACTATAGGCCCCGGGACTTCGCCGACTGGCGAGAAATTCCGTCGGAAACTCTGGAACGGAACGAGGTTCGCCAGCAACTGGCGGAGGCGTTAGCCTCGCTAGGGCAGAATTACCGCGAAGTTTTTGTATTGCGAGACATGCAGCACCTTAGCATTCAAGAGACAGCTAAGGCCGTGGGAATTTCAACGGCATCAGTCAAGACTCGGCTCCTGAGGGCGCGGCTGATGCTGCGCGATCTGCTGGCGCCGGGACTTGGCGGTAGTTGGAACAGTAAGGTGTCTTTTGCAAAGGGGAATAAGCCATGGTAGTCAGCTGCGAAGAAGTGTGGCGGGAGATTTCGAATTATCTCGAAGGCGAAGTCGACCCGGGTTTGCGGGCTGCCATTCAAGGGCACTTCCGCGGGTGCAAGCACTGCACGGCGGTGCTGGACGGCACGCGCAATGTCATCGAGTTGTACGGGGACGAGCGGATGTTCGAAGTGCCGCTGGGATTTAGTCAGCGTCTGCACCGGAGATTGGAGGAGAGTATGCCTCGCAGCAGGGGAACCGCTTTCGGATGGATGGTCGCCGTGGCAGCAGTGTTGGTGGTTGGGGGCTTTGAAGTGGGAAGTTCGTCCGTGTCCACCCGGCCGGAACTGCGTTCAGAGCATGCCCAGCCCGGGAGTGGCGTTCCTGCGCAGATGATGGTGGTAGTTTCAGCGGGTGGAAAAACGTTTCACGCGCCTGGGTGTCGATTTATCCACGACAAAGCAAAATTGCGGACAGTCGCGGTGAGCGAAGCGTTGCGGGAGGGCTACGCGCCTTGCGTACGGTGCATGAAGAAGTATTTGAGTGGAAGCGTGATCTCACGCCCGGCTTTCGCCGGTACTGAAGCTCATATTTCAGGTTCAGAGGCACAGAGTCGAGAGTAAAGCGGGACCACGAAATGCGATTCCGGGCTTGAATAGGCGAATGTTCGAAACTAACGAGCCGATCCTCGTGCCGATTCAGCGCTCTTCAGGGTTTGTGGGCATCATGCCTGCTACTCGGGTTTGCTTGAGCGCTCAGTTGTCGACCCTTTGACATAGCGGTAAAAGCGACGCCGTCCACGCTCTCTCCAATAGGGGGCATCATAGAAGTCGACGCCCGGCCCGGAACGCAGCGCACTATAGAAGGAACGCTGCGCGGGATTGATCACGATCCCCACATGTCCGAGCCAGATGACCAAGTCACCGGGTTGCGGGTGTGTGACCCGCCGAAACTCAACGATTCCAACGTAGAGGTCAGAGGAACGCACATAAGAGTATGGGAAACCCGCCCGCCCATAGATGGCGTGTACGAGGTGCGAGCAATCGGGGTCGGGGTGATGCCGCACATGGGACTCGAGTGCGGCACCAGCAACAGATAATCCTTCGTCCGGACTCAACAGCCGAGGAGGAAAAGGGTGCTCATGCAGGTTAATGTTCTTGCGCCTAGCCTGAGGAGCCGCATCCGAGTCTTCACGATTTCTGACCTTCCCCTGTGCTGACGCCGTGTCCGGCGCGAATGCCCACAGCAGCAGAAGCAACAGGCCGGCTTTTGGGTTGAACTGCATAGGTTAATCAATTGTGATGCGAGTTCATAAAGGACGCAGGTTACGGCGGTACTACGAAATCCATAAAGTAATACTTGACCTTAGGTGCGTCTTTGATCCTAAGAAGGCTTCTTCGGTTGCCCTGACAACCAAGAAAGAGGATAGTGGGCTACTTTGCTAACAGTTGAACAGCGGGTTTGGCAAGGAGAATGCGGGGTGCCCGCATATTGACGTAATTGACAGAATTCACTAAATTCGCGTATTGTGTGAATTGTTAACTGAATGGGATCATACAGATAAGCCCCGCCGGTGTTCTGACGGGGCATGGGTGTTATCCAGACCAGAACCACGGTTAGACCGGGCCTGACCTGGATAATCAGGATGAACGCAACGCGCTTTCCTTGTGACATCGCACGTTGCTTCTCCTTACTCCGGGGTTAAATTTCAGAGTCGCCTTCGAAACGACTTTTGAGTCAGCCTCGGGAAACGCAAAAGGGCTGGACAAGCGGATAAGTCTGGCAGACACCCTCTATCGGTTACGTAGTCTAGACCGATAGAAGGAACTCCGCTTGCCAGTTCTTTTGGCATTTTAGCATCCCTTTTTAGGCTGACCTCGTTTCTGTTTCGTGTTCATAAGTTTCCCACAGGCGAACTAGATCATCCACGCCCCACAGTCGGTCTGTAACTCGCGCTGCCATAGCTGGCGAAGTGCGCAACGTGCTGTGAATCTGGATGAAGTTATAGGCGAAGTAGTTGAGAGCAGTTGCAGCCGCGTGATTGCCTAGCTTGCGCGAAAACCCATTCGATAGCCGTGTGCAACGGCGCATGGCTGTGCGGACAGCCCAATTCTGGCGCTCCACGTATGAAGTGCTGATGTGCTTCGGGTTCGGATTTCTGCTGAGATGGCGCACGTCAATGCCGATGCACTTCGCGGGCGAGTAGCGTGTGTAATTCTCCAGCGGTGAGCCATAGATTTTCTGCAATAAGGAATAGTCCACTTCTGTGCCAAACACGGTTTCAATAGCCTCAACGTATGGCCGATGACCATCGCTAGTGATCTGCACGCGGTTGCTGAGGCGCGATGCTAGGTCAGAAACGAATGCGGTCGCAAGGTCGCGCTGTCCAAGCATCCACGAGGGAACCAACTTTGTGTCGGCATCAATGGCAACCCACAGCCACACATCGCCCGCGTCGGGATGCTTCTTGGCAATCTCCTCAGTGCGATTCTTTTGCTTGCAGTAAATCCATGCCCACATCTCGTCCAACTGCAGCCGTCGCGTGGGAAGATTGCGGAACACGCGGTCCTGATAATCGGCACAGACCGCCCCGACTTCTACCAGCACGCGCATGACGGTT
>QIAR01000200.1 GCA_003225595.1 Acidobacteriota bacterium
CGATATGTGTAATTAATTCTTCGCGGGAATGAATCGAGATAATCGCTGACATCACCATGCCCGGCTAGCCGGGAAGATGCACGATCTTTTCGCCGTTGCACCAATGAATTCCTGCTTAGGCATTCTGCCTTTCCCAGTAAGCGCTTTTGCGGATCGTCGATCTGGGTTCAAAAAAATCTGAACTGAGAACCAGGCATATGCTTCTGCATGGGTTGTGCGGCACGGTCATTCAGCCGGAACGATGCACAAGGGAATGGCATCCAGCACACAGCGTGATCAGGTTCTCCTCGGAATCATCGCCGCCTTGGCTGCGAAATTCCTTGTGGTGAACCTCCAGATTCGATCTGGTCCCACAACATTGGCACTTCCAGCCGTCACGCTGTAGTACCTGTTCTCGGAGCCGTTCATACAACTTGGGGTCAAGCCGCTGGGGCGGGCGTTTCGGTGGAATTCGGTTCACGAAGCTTTCGCGGTCACTTCGTCCAGGAAACCCTGCCTTTGTTCGCCAGGAAGAAACTTGAAAAATCGGGACATTGATTGCAGGAGCACCGTTGGGTCCTCATTGTCGAGGCTCGCTCCCGCCAGGAAATCCGCACAGATCATCTCGAGGCAATAGCCTCGGGATTTATCCGTACCCAGCATCAAAGCTGCCGTCTCGATCGCCTGCTCGACGATTGGGATTTGGCTCTTGTAGAGCTTGAAGTAGATAATCTCCCAGGGTTCGGATTCCTTTCCGGTCAGTTCCTTCTCCACCTCGCGCTTGAACTGATCCTTTGGCAGCGAGCGAGCTTTGTGCAGCCAGGTTGCACAATCGAACTCCTGCCCATCCCTCCTGGCCAGCTTCGCCAGTTCCAGTCCCTTTGTCCATCCCACCTGCTTCAGTTCCCGCCTGACCTGCGGCGGCAGGTGCTCATGGATCGACATGAGGTAGTAAGCCTTCCGCCTGGACTCCGGGAACCGCCTCTGCAGAAACTCATCGAAGGACTTCAGCTTCTCCACCCGCCAGTACTGACCCGCTCGCACTTCGCAGAGATACCTGCCCAGTTCCACAAACCGTGTGTCCCGATCCGCCTCGTTTCGCTGCTCCCAGGCCAGGATCTGGTCGATCTTGGTCAGCACGAACAGGGCCCGCTTGCGATTGAGGTTGGGCAGCATCGGCGGCATCCTAGTACGCAAGCTCGTCAAGCCAACCAAAGTCTGCTCCTGAGCGACGTACTAAGGCGACCTCGACCAGATC
>QIAR01000201.1 GCA_003225595.1 Acidobacteriota bacterium
AAGCGGCCTGGTGAACTTGATCTGCAAGTTGCGGCGCGGCTGGCGAATGCGAACCCGGTCGTCCTGGCAGAAACGATCTAGCAGTTTGAGCCCCTGCTGCAGCATGCGATCCCAACTGTCACCATTGGAGTACTGCAGGTCTTGATTCCGGCAGATAGACCACTCCCGCAACAAGACGGCGAGCGCATCTTCCCGCCGGAATAAGGCAGCCAGAGCCCGCTCGAAGGCTCGCCCGAAGAGCATGGCGGCCCGGGTATCCTTCTCCTGCCAGCCGTCGAGGTAGTGATGCCGATAGCGCCGCGGGCAGACCAGGTATTGGCTGATCTGGGTGTAGCTGTAGTTCATCAGGCTACCTCAGAACCAGGAAGATCAGAGCCCATTGTGGGCGAGAGCTCTGGCCAGCGGGCAGCCGCTGCGAAGCCATCGAAGTTGAGGACAGAGATGCCATGCACGATGGCATGGCTGATTTTCACCACGCCGCGCAAGCCGACTAGTGCCTTATCGTCGATCTCATCTTTCCCTAGTAGTTCGCTGTCGTACCCGAAGTCACGCAGGAACCAGCTCAGCTTCCACATGGCCCTGACCGTGCAGTAGAGACGGCCGGTGACCAAGCACCCGGCCAGATGCCTGGGCTCGAGGACAGCGAAGCGGATCAGGTAATAAGGTTTGTGCGTGTGCCAGCGATACTGCGCCCGATCAACCCGCACGAGGAATAACCCATCCGGAACTGAGTCGATGGCCGATCGATCCGCGGGACGGAGACTCTCGAAATAGCGCCTCATGCCGCCCTTCCTTTCACTGGCGAATAACTGTTGAGCTGACAGAGCAGGGCATTGCGATCCTTCTGGGCCCAGTCGGCTAGGTGCGCGACGAAATTCTCGACCTGCGCGCGGGTGGCTTCGCGAAGGGCCTTGGTCCCGCAGAAGTCGACGGCATAGGACTTCACCAAGTTGGGATCGAGTTGATGCTGGCGAATGATCTGGCATAAGCGGTCGCGCACTTTGGGGCCACCGTAGTTCCCGTTAGCAGGTTGTGGCGGGATCTTGCTCGCCTGCGGTTGCGATTTGGCCGGCTCGCCGACAGAACCGATCTCCTCGACCGAGCAGATGCCGATCCCGTAGGCCTTGCGCAAGGCCCGATTGACCGCGCGCGTTTCTGCGACACGCATCTCAGCCCCGCGAACCCGAGCAGAAACGTTCGAAGGTTCGGCATCCCCAAAACCGACGAATCCTTTGCAGGTGCGCGACTTGAAAACCGTGGCTCTGAACACCCAGCGTGAATTAGGAGGATTAGAGAATTTGAGAACCGGTTGGACGTGAATCCCAGCACAATGGCGACGTGCAGCAAGCCTTAGTAGCCCGGAATGGGTCACATACCACCCCCCGTCCAGGTATGTGACATCACCTCTGACGAGAGAGACTTTGTGGCGCCCAATCAATTCTTGCAGGGCATCGAGCGCAGCCTCCGGCAAGTCGCCGCATAGTAACTTGGCGAAGCTCGCTTCATGTGCAAAATTGGGTCGCGGAGCTTTCATAAGATCTCTCCTGAACAGAACGAGTGGACAAGCCTACCGGAGAAGGCCCGCTATATCTGTTTAAGCGTATTTTATCTTAAAAAAGATGGCAACGTCAAGACGAAAAGCGCGTCAGAAAGCCAAACTTGATCTGCGTTCAATCGGCAGGAGGATCCGAGAGCTCCGTGGGTTCGATATGACACAGGAGGAGTTTGCGCGCCGGATAGGTGTTGCACAAAGTCATCTTTCAGCACTCGAACATGGACAGAGGGAACCGGGTTCATCCGTGCTGCTGGCGATCAGCCGGGAGTTTGGCAAATCTGTTGACTGGCTACTGACCGGGGAGGAAAGGAAATGATGTTCTGCTATGCCTAAGGTTACAACCAAGTTGCAGTGACTGTACCCAAAGCCATCCGAATTTGCCGCTTTGGTGGCTTGAAGCTGTGGGATTTTTGAAGCCAGGTAGGCGTCGCGCGCTTTTTGGTTTTCGGAGTCTAGGTGCTGCCAGTTTGATCGCCGGTGGCCTATTCCATTACCTGGAGAGTGAAAATCGAAAGTGCCAAAAGACTCCAACCCGGCAAGGCGGGAACAAGCACGCGGAATGAGCAAAGCCAAGATTCAGGTTGTAGCGATTGCTCATCTCTCGCAAGAGAATCAGGATTTCATTGCACGCTTGACGTTTCCTAAATCGGTGCGCCTTTGTTTAGAGGCTGCTCACCTAGCAGTACGAAATTTTCAAAGAACCTGTTATCGATCTGAACCTGTGATGTGCCGGCGGGCGATGCAAGCCGTTGTGTTCCCACCAGGGCTCTGCCCGCCAAAGAACGGGGGCACACTTCTCCGCAATGAAGCCGCTTAGTTCGCCTCACGATGTCCTTGCCGTACCCGCGCATCCTCGATGCGCTGGGTTATTTGACAATCGCGTTTCCCATGATTACCAAGAGTTGGAGCGCTGCAACAAGCTTCCTTATAGGTAACTGTCACCAGTTTCCTGCTGGAAGATTCATCTTTTGATCTGTCCCCAGGCAAGATCTTGTTGGACGGAGTGCTCCGCGGTCGTCGGTTTGCAGCTGATCGAAGCCGCACTTCAGGCTGGTGTTGTTCCCATGGCAATGACGGAAAGTTGATGAGATTGTGTGTGAATCCTCTCCGGCGCGCCGGCGTGTGGGCCTAGATGAGCCTCGTCTCCTCATGACTTCCGTAACTAGCTCGTCAATCCAAAATCTTGGCATCTTGCTTATAATTTTCTGAGCTTAGGTTTCTGAGTAAGCTCCCTGAGTTTGTTGATCGACAGGGGACGAGGGACCAAAGAGTCTCGTATAGAGGGGACCGAGAGGACCGACGTTTCGCCCATCCAGCCGGGCGAGGACGTCCGGAATTCACACATATGGCTGCCATTGAAATTATCGGTTTGGAAAAAACTTACAGTGTGGGCTTCTGGCGCAAACGGCCGAAGCGCGCGTTATTGCCTTTGCAGCTGGCCGTGGAGGAAGGTGAAATCTTCGGCTTTCTCGGTCCGAATGGTGCCGGAAAGACGACGACTTTGAAGCTGCTCATGGGCCTGGTATTCCCCACGAGTGGCTCGGCACGAATTTTGGGTATGGAATGGAGCGACCCGAGGGTCAAAGCGCAGATCGGGTTCCTCCCGGAGCAGCCTTACTTCTACGATTACCTGACTGCGCGGGAGTTGCTCGAATATTACGCGCAGCTCTCGGGAGTTCCGGCCAAAGACCGCAGGCCGCGGGTGGAGGCCGTGCTGCATCGGGTAGGATTGCCGGACGTGGGCGGCGTGCAGTTGCGCAAGTTTTCCAAGGGCATGCTACAGCGAGTGGGTATCGCCCAGGCGATTCTGCACGAACCTCGGGTTGTCTTCCTCGACGAGCCAATGTCAGGTCTGGACCCGATGGGTCGCCGTGAAGTCCGCGATCTGATGGAGCAATTGAAGCACGAAGGCAAGACGGTTTTCTTCTCCACCCACATTCTGGCGGATGCGGAAGCGCTGTGCGATCGCGTGGCAATCATCCACCTGGGAGAACTGCGCGGAGTGGGAGTAGTGGCCGATCTGACTTCGAGTGTCCATGGCAGAGTTGAGATGGTCTGGCAGGGAACGGTAGTTCCACTGTCGATAAGAGCGTTGGGAGCGGAATGTCACGTTACCGGCGATACCGTGCGCGCCGTCCTTGCCGAAGAAAATCAGGATGCAGCAATTGAGACGCTGCGGCGCGAACATCTGCGGTTGATTTCGGTTATTCCCGTGCGCGCCTCGCTGGAAGATTACTTCGTGCAGAAACTCAAGCCGGAAGAGAAAATGGCGGGAGTGACAGCATGAGTGGTCGGATCGTTCACATCGCCTCGAACACATTCCGTGAAGCCGTGCGAGATCGCGTCTTGTACAACCTGATTGCCTTTGCCCTACTGCTTTCCGGCGCGGCCATACTGGTCGGGCAGATTTCGATCGACATCGAAAAGCTGGTGGTCATCAATCTTGGACTCACGGCGGTTTCACTGTTTGGAGTGGTGATCGCGATTTTCATCGGCATCGGGCTGGTGTCGAAAGAAATCGAGAAGCGCACCCTGTACACGGTGCTGTCGCGACCAGTGCGCCGCTGGGAATTCATCGTTGGTAAGTTCTTCGGGCTGGCAGGCACCCTGGTCGTGAACACTTTTTTCATGGCCATCGGTGTCTTTGGGGCACTGCTCTACGTCGCACACCGCTTTAACAAGCCCGATGCCTGGGTTCTGGTAGCGCTCTATTTCATCATTTTGCAATTCCTGATGATCTGCGCGCTGGGGCTGCTGTTTTCCTCGTTTTCGTCGCCGCTGCTTTCCGCCGTATTCGCATTTGCACTCTTCGTGATCGGTAGCTTCGCGGAAGACCTGCGTGGATTCGCCGCAATGGCGCACGGCGTTAGCCGGTGGCTGGCCACGGGTGCCGCCTATCTGGTCCCGAATTTCTCTGCCCTGAATGTGATCAGTTCGGTTGCACACGAACAAGCAGTTTCCGGCCAGCTGATCTGGTACAACACCGGTTATGCACTGCTCTACGCCGCCATGGCGCTTTGCGGAGCAGTGCTGATTTTCGAACATCGGGACCTGAAATGAGGGCTTCACGGCGGGTCACGATTACGGCCAGTGTGCTGCTGCTGGGTTGCATGCTGGGCTCGGCTGTACTGCTGCATCGCGTGGACCAAGTGCGTACCGGGGCAACGCTGCAGGAAATCCTCTACATCACCTCGCCAAACGTACTGAAGCGCATGAGCCTTGGTTACGAAGGTCTGCTGGCCGACGTCTACTGGACCCGCGCAGTGCAGTACTTCGGCCGGAAGCACATGGCTTACTCACAACATTATGACCTGCTGGCGCCCCTGCTCGAGATCACAACGGCACTCGACCCGCATCTAGTAGTCGCCTATCAGTTCGGCGCGAGCTTCTTAGCTCCCCACCCGCCCAACGGCGCCGGTATGCCGGAAAGAGCGATACACCTGATGGAATATGGCATCCAGAACAATCCCGATGACTGGAAGCTCTACTACAACCTGGGATTTATCTACTACATGGACAAGAAGGACTACGCCAGCGCCGCAGAAGTTTTCGAGCGGGGCACCAAGGTGGCGAACGCACACCCGTTCATGAAGATTTTGGCTGCCCAGATGGCGCAGCACGCTGGCGACCTGCAAACCGCGCGGATGCTGTGGCTGGCCACATATCAGACAACCCAGGAGAAACAGATCCGCGCCAACGCCGTCGCCCACTTGCGTGCGTTGCAGGTGGATGAGGACGTCATGCACCTTCAGGACGCGGTTACACAATATGGACGAAGAACAGGCCACCTGCCATCCAGCATGTCGTCCCTTGTTGCTGCCGGAATGTTGCGGGGCATCCCTGTTGATCCGGATGGACACCCTTACAAACTAATGCCCGACGGCCGTATCGAAGTTCGTCAGCCTGACGATTTTCCCTTCATCGAAAAAGGCATGCCGCTCGGCTACAAGCCTCCAGCTAAACCGAAGTTCAAGTCCTTGGAGTAGCCGACGCCAACGTGTAGGTGCTCCACCGCAATGCGTTACTTGAACACTGCTGTCCAAAACCCAGCGGATGCGGAAGATCGGCGGCAGGTACCAGTAGTCGCGCACGCCTTCAGCGAGATCTCAGAAGGGCCCGGAAGAGAAGTAGCGTGCTATATCCGGGGGATGCACTCTCCAACCGATCGTTTCAGGGTCAGCCTAGCTTTAACTCCAGGCACGTCAATAGGCAGCCTCTCCCAAATGATTGTCAAAGAGCCTACAATAGCGCCAAGGAGACCTCGCGGGACTAAATTCGCTTGCCTCTAAGATCCTGGATTCCTCCCCTCCATTGTGATTGAGGTAGCCTGAAAGTCCAAACTGTGAAACTGCACTCTCGTCCTTTCAAAATCCTGATCGTTTGGGTGATCACCGCCACCGCCGCGGCAGCCCCGGCGACCGACATACGCGCGATTGCCCAGGCAGTAGATCAGCATTACAACCATTTGCGCACGCTGCAGGCGGAGTTCACGGAAAGCTATCGGGGCGCTG
This sequence comes from Acidobacteriota bacterium, assembly GCA_003225595.1. Lineage (GTDB taxonomy): Bacteria > Acidobacteriota > Terriglobia > Terriglobales > Acidobacteriaceae > Gp1-AA124. The sequence continues at coordinate 6,067 of QIAR01000201.1, forward strand.
GCGCTGAAAGGGTTGAGACGGGCACACTGTGGCTAAAAAAACCGGGCAAGATGCGGTGGGAATACCGTTCTCCGAGAGAGAAGCTGTTCTTGAGCGACGGCAAGGACGGGTGGTTCTATTTGCCGGGCGATAAGCAGGTGAGGAAGACTCCGGTTCGTAAATTGGACGATTTGCGGTCGCCACTGGCCTTTCTTCTGGGCAAGGCGAGACTGGAGAAGCAATTGCAGGGTCTTTCTCTAGCTCCCGATCAGACACCGCGGGTTCCCGGAAACATGGTGCTGCGGGGCGTGCCCAAAAATCTGGCAGATCGGGTCAGCCAAGTTCTTCTGGAGGTCACTCCTGATAGCCGGATCGTCCGCATCCAAATGGATGAGTTGGATGGCTCGGTGACCGAATATCGCTTTGACCAGCAACAGGAGAACGTGCAGATCGCAGACCAGCAGTTTCACTTCACAGTGCCGACCGGGGTAGAGTTGATCGAAGGAGACTTTGGGCAATAGCGTGACGCGAAGACCCACTTTGGGTTGTGAGTGTATATGCCTACAAACAATCGGCTTGCGTTTGCGGCGGTCAGAAACTCCGAGGCGGCGGGGCGTTACCATCGATAGTGCAAACCTCTGCCCGGAACCAGACTTAGGGGTTAATTAGAGAATCCCGAATGTTAGACTGAGGCAGGTGATCGACTAGAGCATGGCGGAATTTCTAGTAAAGATGGCCAACGAACGCGGCCACTTGCTGCAGCAAATTGAGCACGGGTACTCGGAGTCCGAGGTGCGTGATCGTTTCGTGCAGCAGGGCTTCCTCGTGTACTGGGTCAAACCGCGAGGAATGTTTGTCGGAGGCAAACTCTCGCTCACCCCTGGGGGGCGGCTGCGGCAGAGTTCTTTTGTAATTTTTAATCAACAGTTCCTGACTCTGATCCGTGCCGGGCTTCCCATAATGACCTCGCTGGACTTGTTGATCAAGCGGCAAAGGGACTCCTATCTCCGCAGCCTGCTGGACAATGTTCGCGACCGGGTGAAAAGCGGCGAGATGCTCTCAGATGCCTTCGCGGCGCAAGGCGCATTTCCCAAGATGTACACCACAACACTGTTGGCGGGCGAAAAAAGTGGCAACATGGACGAGGTACTCAGCCGTTACATATCTTTCCAGCGACTGGCCCTCAGCTTCCGCAAGAAGCTTCTGGTTTCCCTGGTATACCCATCGCTACTGGTTGTTGTGGTCATCTCCATGGTGATCTTCCTAGTCACCTATGTGGTGCCGAAATTCGCGGATTTGTTCCTGAATCTAAACGCGAAACTGCCGACCATTACCGTGTTCATGCTGGCTGTGGGCCTCAACGCTCAGAAGTATGGTCCGGTAGTGTTGGCAGGCCTGATCGTGCTGGCGCTGCTGTTTTGGCGTTGGAAGAAGACCGATCGAGGAGCAGAGCGGATTGATCACTTGATCTTCTCCGTTCCGCTGCTGGGCGATATCCGAACGAAGTATCAGGTCGCGAACTTTTCGCGCATACTCTCGGTATTGCTGCAAGGAGGGCTGCCGCTGGTTCCAGCCATGGAGACTGCAGGCGCTTCCATGAGCAGCCGTAGAATCCTGAACGGAGTGGGGGAGGCCAGCCACCGTGTGCGCGAGGGCCAGGGATTGGCAAAAAGCCTGGAGGAACAAAAGATCTTCCCTGACATGGCCGTAGAAATGATTGAGGTCGGTGAATCCACCGGAGCACTGCCGGCAATGCTAAGTTCGGTAGCGGAATTTTACGAAGAGGACGTGCAGACGGCGCTGGGGGCGGCTATGGCACTGATCGAGCCGGCGATCCTACTTGTCATGGCGGTATTCGTGGGGGGTGTGTTGATTTCGCTCTATTTGCCGATCTTCACTTTGGGTGCGGGCGGCATTCATTGACTCGAAGAAATGGCTGCGGGTCTGAGGGTGGGCTTGGGACCGGATAATGACAGACAAAGTGGCAATGGCAGAAAAGAAATCATTGTTCGTGAACGGCGGCAACGGCGGCCCTGTGGTTTCCGGAACTCCCGCTGACGAACTGGATCGTGCGCGAGACATTGCGCGCCGCTATCGCTGCGAGTTCGTGGACCTGAACAACTTCCAGCTCCACCACGACCTGTTCAAGAAGATCCCAGTTGACCTGATGTTCCGCTACAACTTCGTCCCGCTGGAAGAAACCTCGGACGGAAAGCTCGCCATCGCGATCGCCGATCCAAGCCAGCTCATGATGATCGACGAGATCAGCTTGTTGCTGGGCAAGCGCATCGTGACCAAGGTTTCCACTCTCACGCAGATCAGCGAGATCCTGAAAAAGACGGAACAGTCGCAGCGCGTGCTGGAGGAAGCCAGCGAAGGCTTCGCTCTGGACGTGATCCACGACGATGAGAGCGTCGCCGACGAGACGATTTCGATCGATAAGCTGACCGCCGCCACGGGCGACATCAGCCCCATCATCCGCCTAGTGGACACTACCATCTTCACCGCCTTGCAGCGGCGTGCCAGCGACATCCACGTCGAAACCCACGATGACTCCGTAGGTATCAAATTCCGCATTGATGGCGTGCTCACGCAGGCCATGCCGCCCATTGGCCGGGAGCACCACTCCACCATCATCTCGCGGATCAAGGTAATGAGCGAACTGGATATTTCCGAGCGGCGCGTGCCGCAGGACGGGCGCTTCCGTGTGAAGTACAACGGGCGTGCCATCGACTTCCGCGTTTCCATCATGCCTTCGATTCATGGTGAAGACGCCGTACTCCGCGTGCTGGACAAAGAATCGATGAGTGAAAAGTTCCGCACCCTGGTGCTCGACGTAGTGGGTTTCGATGAGGAGGACCTGAGAAAGTTCCGGCGGTATATCAAGGAACCCTACGGGATGGTGCTAGTTACCGGGCCAACCGGCAGCGGCAAGACGACGACGCTTTACGCCGCTGTCAACGAAATCAAGACCGACGAGGACAAGATCATCACCATCGAGGACCCGGTCGAATATCAGATCCGCGGCATCACCCAGATTCCAGTTAACGAGAAAAAGGGCCTGACCTTCGCCCGCGGTCTGCGCTCCATCCTGCGGCACGATCCGGACAAGATCATGGTGGGCGAAATCCGCGATACCGAGACAGCCCAGATCGCGATTCAGTCGGCCCTCACTGGTCATCTGGTGTTCACCACGGTGCACGCCAACAACGTGGTGGACGTGATCGGCCGCTTCTTGAATATGGGGGTTGAGCCTTACAACTTCGTTTCGGCGCTGAACTGCATTCTGGCCCAACGGCTGGTACGAGTGATTTGCGATTGCTGCCGTACCACCGTGCATTACTCGCCTGAGGAACTGGAAGCAAGCGGCCTCGATCCAGCTCAGTGGTTGCAAGTGCCATTCTATGAAGGACAGGGGTGTATTGAGTGTGCGGGCACGGGGTTCCGCGGGCGAACCGCCATCCACGAACTGTTGGATCTGAGCGACCGCATTCGGGAGATGATTCTGGCCAAGAAGCCTACATCAGAGATCCGTCGCGCGGCCCGGGAAGAAGGCATGCGATTTCTGCGCGAATCGGCCTTGGACAAGGTGCGAACCGGCGTCACCACGCTCAAAGAGATCAACAAAGTCACGTTCATCGAGGCCACGCGATAGCGCGATGCCGGAATCGCATTCTGTATAGGACCAAATCCTTCGACCCGAGGGGTCGAGGCTCGTCCCTCGCAGCTGGACTCACGATGACGAAAGCGGTGGAAGCGGATGTGCCCTTTTGGCTATTACGTTTCCTGAGCCTTTAGGGTCTTTCATTGATATCATCAGCTTAGATCAGCAAAATCAAGATGAGCAGCAACTCTAAATCTGGAGCCAAGCCGAGGTTGGCTTGCGAGATTTCCGCCGATCGAATCTTGGCGGCCCGCATCTCGGAAAGCGGCGGCAGGGTAAGCACCTGCGCAGCTCACGAACTCTCACCGGGCGTTGTGGTTCCCGACTTGATCGAGAATAATTTGCGGGAGCGCGATGCGGTTCGCCGGGTGATTCAGGACACGTTGTCCAGCATTGCGGATCGCGGGCGCGATGTGATTGCCGTGCTGCCGGACGCGGCTGTCCGCGTAGTGCTTCTGGATTTCGAAACGCTGCCCACCAAACGCGATGAGGCTGAAGCGGTGGTGCGCTTTCGTCTCAAGAAATCGCTTCCCTTCGACGTGGAGAAGGCCAGGGTCAGCTACCATGCGCAACCTTCAGTCACGAACATGAAGGTGGTGGCTGCAGTGGCACTTTCCAGCGTAGTCGAGGACTACGAAGCTGCCTTTCGTGACGCCGGGTACAGCCCGGGCGTCCTGTTGCCTTCTATGCTGGCAGCCTTAGGCGCAGCCGATGCGCAGCGGCCTACGCTAGTGGTCAAGGTGGATGCACGCACTACCAGCATCGCGATTCTGGACCAGGAGCAGCTCTTGCTGTTTCGTACGCTGGAGAACACGCGCGGGGTCACAATTACGGGCGAGCAACTCGCCGAGGAGGTATATCCCTCGGTGGTGTTTTTTCAGGACACGTATCACTTGAACATCGAGCAAATCTTTATTTCAGGACTGCCGCAATTGGGCGGCGCCGCGCCGGTATTGCGCGCACAGACCGGGGCGGAAGTGCGGGAACTTGTCAGTGCCGCGCAATTGGGTTCAAGCGTCGACGACTCCATCCCGCTCTGGCGAATGGCAGGAGTGGTGGGAGCTTTGGTCTCTTAATTATGCGTCTGGATATCAATCTCGCAAGCCAGCCGTACGAAGATGTACGGCAATTCTGGCGCGCTTGGGGAACCGGTTTGGCGCTGCTTGCGCTGCTCACCCTGGTGCTCATTTTTTACGCAATTTCGGGCTGGTTGATTGCGCGCCAGGACCGTCGAGAGATCGCTGCCTATCGTGCCCAAATCGCCGAACGTGACCGTGAAAGGAGAGACGCGGAGGCTTTCCTGAACCGTGCCGAGAACCGCGCCACTCGTGACAAATCACAGTTCCTGAACGCGCTGATCGAACGCAAAGCGTTCTCCTGGACCAAGGTCTTCGAAGAACTGGAGCGCGTGATGCCTCCCCGCATACACGTAGTTTCGATTCATCCCGAGATGAACGCAGATAGTCAACTGGAGATCAAGCTGGTGGTGGCGGGTGATTCGCGCGACCGCGCCTTGGATCTGGTGCGACGTATGGAAAGCTCGCAGCATTTCCAGCGGACGGAAATAGACGACGTGCAGCAGCAGCAGGGCGGCCAGACAGGCGACAGCGTGAAGTTTGATATTAGAGCTCTATACGTGCCGGAAACCGCATCGCGGAGCGTACCGTAAATGCCGGAATTGACAAAAACTCGCGGCAAGCTCCAGATCGCCATCGCGGCCTTGCTTGGGGTTGACGTGTTAATCCTGATCTTCGTATTTTCTCCACTCGTCGGGTCAGTCCAGTCGCGCAAGCAGCAAAAGGAAGAACTCTGGAAACAGTTGCAACACAAGAATCGAGAAGTGGCGCCGTTGCGCGGCTTGGATAAGAAAGTAGCCATCGCCGGGCGGCAGATCGAGGAATTTTATAAGGACCGCTTGCCGGCTCAGTACTCCACCATCTCCGATGAATTTGGGAAGTTGGCGGCACAGAACGGAGTAAAGATCCTGCAGGACAAGTACAAGGAAGATGACCCTGAACCGGTTGGCCTGCGGCCGGTGACGATCGAGGCCGACCTCTCCGGCGACTATCTGCAATTGGTAAAATTCATTAACGCTCTGGAGCGTCACAAAATCTTTTTTAATGTGAGCAGTGTGACTTTGGGCGGTGAACAAAATGGTCCCGTCAAGCTGCAGATGAAACTGGAAACTTACTTAAAGTCAGGTGGGTAGTTGAAAATTGGAGCGGAAAATCGAACCAAGCTGATCTGGGCTCTGGTGCTCGGAGCGCTGGCCGTAATCTTTGCTGGAAGGGCGTTGTTCAGCAACTCGAATTCGCCCGCATCGGCGAATACGTCAAACGCGCCCGCGCCGACGCAAGTCACGAAACCGCGGCCAGCAGCTCGGCGCAGCTCGGCCAGCGGCAAGACTGCCCGCGTCGCGGCTCCGACACTTGACCCAACGCTGCAGTTGGATCTGCTGAAGCAAAGCGAAGACACCAAGTATGCGGGCTCTGGACGGAACATATTCGTTGCGAAGGCAGAGGAAATTCCGCGGCCGAAGGCACCCGCGAATACCGACACGGCCAAAGTCAACACGCCTCCGCCGCCTCCCCCGCCGCCCCCCATCCTTCTCAAGTTTTTCGGTTTCGCCAACAAACCGGGTGAACCGAGAAAGATTTTCCTTTCGCAGGGTGAGGATGTGTTCATTGCGGGCGAAGGCGATATCGTGGACCGCCGCTACCGTATCCTGCATATCGGGCCCGGCTCAGTGGAAGTGGAAGACGTCCTTAACAATAATCGGCAGACCATTCCCCTAACCCAGGGATGAAGAAGCCGGGGGAGACTTTTGCCACGTCAACACTCGTGAACCGACACGACATGCAGACACAGCAATCTGCATCGCCAGCACCAAGTATGGCAGCTGTTCGCAATCTCCGACGCGGCTTTCGTCGTGCGCCCCGTGGCCAACGCGGGTACGTCCTGATCGTCCTCATGCTGTTCGTCGCTCTGCTGGCGATTGCCGCGACAGCAGTGGCGCCCATGATTTCTTTCCAGAGCCGACGCGACCGCGAAGAAGAGATGATTCATCGCGGGGTGCAATACTCACGCGCTATCCGGCGCTACTACAAGAAATTCGGCCGCTACCCGGTTCGCATAGAAGATTTGGAAAGCGCCAACAACCTTCGCTTCCTACGCAAGCGTTATAAAGACCCTGTCAGCGGACAAGACTTCAAGATCCTCCACTTGGGAGAAGTGAAGCTCACGATTGCGCCGGGAATTGCCGGGGCTGCCGCAGTCGGCCCCAATGGGACAATTGGAGGATTGCCGGGTAACGCCGGGCAAGCAGGCGCTGCAGCTGCTGTACCGGCGAGCAACACCGGGCAAGCGGGCGCCGCAGCGGCAGTACCGACGAGTAACACCGGGCAAGCGGGCGTCCTAGTCACAGGAGCGTCGGGAAACGTCGCACAAACAGGCGCCGCAATCGGGGGACCAGCGGGGAACGTCGTGCAGACAGGCGCCCCAGTCGGAGGACTATCGGGCAATGCTGCACAACCGGGTGCGGTGACCGCTGGATCACCAGCTAGCTCAGACAGTGGCAATGGTCAAAATCCAGCGCAGGCGATCGGGCCCGGCGCGTCACCGTCTTCAGATTCGCCTCAGCCGGATAGTGGAACTTCTTCTCCATCCTCGGGAGGCAAGCTCGGCGGCAAAGTTTTTGGCGGCGGACCCATCGTGGGAGTGGTCAGCACCAGCGAAAATGAAACTATCCGCGAATTCAACAAGAAGAACCATTACAACGAATGGCAGTTCATTTATGATCCGTCCACAGACCGTGGTGGCCTGCTGAATACTCCGGCTCAGCCCCCGCTGCAAGGCGCCGTGCCAACAGCACAGCCGGCACAACTGGGTGTTCCGACCGGTGTTGGACCGGGCACCAATCCGGTCACCAATCCTGCCAACCCTGGCCCCGGAGCGCAGCCGCCCGGCAGCAGTCAGCCCAATCAATAACTCAATCCGGCAAAGAAAAAAGGCCTCATCCCAAATGAGGCCCTTTGAATCTCTCGCAACCCGCGGACGCATTACACGTTGAACGAAGAACCGCAGCCGCAGGTGCTCTTCACGTTCGGATTCTCGAACTTGAAGCCTGCACCTTCCAGCGTCTCAATGTAGTCAACGGTGCAGCCGTTGAGGTACATCACCGAGGTAGCATCGACGAAGACCTTCAGGCCTTCCATATCGAAGGTTTTATCCATCATGCCCGCGCTATTCTCAAACGACATGGAATAAGAGAAGCCCGAGCAGCCGCCCCCGACCACCCCCACGCGCAGACCGGCAGGGACTGGATTTTGCTGCGCCATGATTTCCTTCACTTTGGCAATAGCATGGGGGGTGAGGCTGATCGGCGCGCTCTTGGGCTTCACTTCTGGGGTAGTTGTCGTGGCCATTCCTATCTCCTTGAGCCTACAAGCCAGATTATAACAAAGTAAGCACAGTGTCTGCCCTAAAACCTCAAGGCCAAACTTGGGGGGCAGCCCTCTTCGACTGTCCTCCACTTGTCTTAGATGACTCCCTGCCGGCCTACGTCGCAGGCAAATGCAGATGAATGATACAACACTTGCCAAACGGGTCTATAATCTTGCTGCATAAGGGCCCTTCCCCGGAACCGGTTGCCGGAAGTCAAATACTCCTGCACCGAGTGGGAATACGCGGGACCGGCTCAAGAGTCAGTGCAGAGGTGCCGTATGATGGTCTGGCTGCTGATTGCGTGGGGTGTTCTGACGGCGATTCTGATTATCCTCCTCATCTACCGCAGCACGCTCACTATGCATGAGGACGATCAGCTTTTCCTAAATGAATCGGACACGCACATGGAACTGGAGCAGGCAGAAGTCCTATCCAAGGTGAATAAGATTGGTCCCTATGTGAAGGTGCTCGGAACCGTTTCGGGGGTCATGATCCTGGTGATCGCCGGCATCTTCATTTATCAGGGACTAAGCAACTCAATTCAGTAATCGTTCAGGCCAGCACAGAAAATTGGCCAGCGGGATCATTTTCGCATCCCTCGTGAGAAAAACTCGTTCGTGCGGATCGGAATGCCTCCTCATAGCGGGAGGCATTGTGCTGTTGGAATGCTCATCCTGATTTTGCGCGCCGCCGCTGCTGGAATCCATTTCGTTCTGGGATTTCAATGAAGCTGGCTCGCTTGCTTTGCTCCATTTTTCTTTTGTCCGGTTGTGTTTCTGCCTTCGTCTCGTCCTCGCTCGATGATCGGCAAATCAGCGATCCCAAGTCGGTCATGTAAGCACTGAATGCAGCGGCGCGCCCAGTGCCGATCGAAGATCCAGATCGATGCCATTCGCCGCACGTTGGAATGGTTTGATAAATATCTGAAGAATAAAGCGGACTAGCCAGCTTCCATCAATAGACGGCAGTTCAGGCGGGACTTACCGTCGCGTTATCTTCCGGACATTCAATTTCGGGTAAGATATTGTCGAGAATTGACCTCGGCATCGTTACCGGAGTTTCCGCGTGCATTGCGAAAGTGGCGGAATTGGCAGACGCACCAGACTTAGGATCTGGCGGGGAAACCCGTGGGGGTTCGAGTCCCCCCTTTCGCACCATTTCCACTCGGACGGAGCAGCTTTCGAAACGCGCTATTCTGTCTCTGTGCCGGGCGGCGACAATACAACGAGTGAGAGAGGTCGGGTTGGCTTGTGCGCCGACTGCCGATACATGCGGAAGGTCGAGTCAGCGCGTGGGTCCACTTTCTATTTTTGCGAGAGGTCGACCATTGATCCAAACTTTCCGAAATATCCACGCCTGCCAGTTATCCAGTGCTCCGGTCACGAGCCGCAGTTTGAGGGTGGTCAGTAACGTATTTTCGTTGCTTGGTAATAAATGACTGGTAGAAGCTATCACTGCTACGTCATCCGCGCTCTACTCAACTTGAAGCCTTCGTAGGCAAGATACGCCGCAATAACAAGCCCTATCCAGCTAACCCAGATGGGCACCACAATGTCCCCGATCGTCACATGCCAACCGCGGAGCAGGCGAAAAGCGTGGAGGAGAGCTATCAACGAGAAAAGGGTCGCAGTGATGAGCGAGAAGGTTCGTTGCGTCATTTCGCACCTTGTCTTGCTGCAACCACTTGGGGCTAAAGTCTAGCCGGTTGCAGTCTTCTATCCGTCTAGCGTTTCAGGCAGCGGCCAAGAAGCGCTTCAGTGTCTCTTCCCATTGCCGCGGTTGCTTTTCTGCGTCCATGGCCTCGGTCGGCCAGGTAAGGGACAGGTAGACTGGAGGGCCGACGAGGAAGGCGATACGCTCGTGAAGACTCGCTGCGCTGATCTGCTCGTAGAATTCGAGTGCCTCTCCGGGGAGATGCCTACGCACGTCGAGCAGTATCAAGTCGTAGACATCGGGTTGCCAGAGAAATCGTGCCGCCTGCAGGCTATCGGCGGTATGAACCTCGATGCCGTGACGGCGCAGAACGATCGCTCGCACGTCGCGCGTAGGTTGGTTTCGGTCGATGAGGAGAACTTTCTTACCGGCAAGAACCGGGCGGCCACGAAGTGGTGGCGGGTGATACATACCACAGCTTCCGAAACTGGAGCGCGCTTTGGAAAAGCGATTCGCGCGAATTCTCCTCCTAGAGGGGGCGGGAGTCAAGGGAGAAGATTGGCCACACGCAAGGGCCACCAGGCCACATTACCCTTCGGCCATCGCCATTCCTTCTTAAACGCTGCGCTGGTCCGATACAGTTCCAGATGGATCATGGCTATCGATCTCGCACCATAGTTACGAACGACAGTGCGTTCGTCTCGACTTTCTTACGATGACGCTGATTTTGATCTGACGGTACCAGTCTAAGCGTTCCCTGAGGTCATTTCTTGCACTGGCACGGTGGACCTCCGGACACAGAATGCTTATCGGAGCGGCTTCACAGTGGTGTTCGGGAATCGAGCAACGCCAAAATCGAAGTCCGTTCGGTCTCCTGCCTTCTTACCCGGTGCGGGTATCAGCCTAGCCGTGAGCGGCTTGTGCCACTTGAAAGCCAGACTGGCCACGTCGCCTATGATTCGCTCCAGTTGCTGCTGCGAAACGTCTCCGGGCAGCGGAATAGCATCCAGGCCGGTTCCGCACACGGCCGAGTAGGCCAATAGAGAGTCAAGGTCAAAGGTGCCTTCGCTCCACCTTTGCGCCAGCACCGGGTCCTCCAGCACGGGGAGCATGAGGCCGGAATAGCCTATGCGCTTAACCGAGATCGAACGTTCGGCTTCCGTGATGAGGGCAGCCGCCGTGAGCGTCCCACTTGAGCCGAATTTCGCTCCGGTTAGGGTCTCAATGGCGGTCCCTATGGACGAATCTGTGTTCGGCGCGGGCGTTGGGTCAAGCCCCATGTACGTCCATCCAGAATCTTTCTCCACCTGGGTGGCAATCGCGTCCACCATACGCGCCTGATGCTCAAGTGCTCGCGACAGAAGTTCTCTCGCCACTTGCACATCTCCATTAGCCCCTGCCAGAACATCGGTAACGAAGGCCCCAGCTTCCCATCCGACTGAAAACTGGTGGCCGGCACCGTCATGGTTGGAAGCAGGGAAAAATGGGACATTGGGTGGCACCATTGCCACGGCAGCAAGATCAAAATTGTATGCGCCATTAGGACTATGGTCCTCGACGTACTTCATTACCTGAGCAGCGGCTCGGATCGCATTCCAATGCACTCCATCCTCGCCCGCTACCGCCACGCTCGCGTTTGCTCTTGAGGTTGCGAGAATTTGACTGAGCAGTTCCACCTTGGCTGTATCCGACGAATCGGTCAGAGTCAGCCGCCCGATATTCAGCAAGAACGACTCCTTTTTGGATAGATCGTCCAGAGTCTTGAAAAAGTCGAGAGCCTCGGCCGTGGATCGGCCGCCTAAGTATTCCTGGAACGGTTGCGTCGTGATGCGGATCGTTTGTACTTCATAGCCGTTTTTTTCAAATGCGACTTTTGCTTGACGAAGCATCGTCACCGCCTTCTGAATTTGTTGTGCGTATTGCGACGGTTCAATCCGCACGAACGCAGTGATGGTGCGAATCCTGGGCTTTCGATACGGCTCCCTGCCCAGAACGGGCATAACCCAGCAGCCCACGACCAAGCATGCGATTACGAGAAATCTGAAGCACAAAAGCAGATTCGAGT
>QIAR01000271.1 GCA_003225595.1 Acidobacteriota bacterium
CATCCCGGTTGGGCCAACCAACACCCCTTATACTGCGCCCAAACCGGCGGGTTGCGCTACTGCCGGTTGCATGGTTCCCGGCACCTACGGCAATATTTCGCTGAGTGGCGCTTCTGGCACGCTTACGTTATCGCCGGGGGTCTACAATATCAACAGCCTTTCCGCAGGGGGCCTGGCGGGCATTACGGTGAACCCCCCCGGAGTGGTGGTTATAAACGTTGCTGGCAATGGCCTTGCCGCG
>QIAR01000272.1 GCA_003225595.1 Acidobacteriota bacterium
CCCCAACAACTTCCAGATCAACTATGGCGGCACGGGCTTGATCAATATTAGCGCAGGGAGCAAAACCTACGCCGTCGTAAATGCTCCGGCTGCGAATATTGTAATGACGGGAGGCGGTGGACCGAGCGACGGATTCTGGGGCGCTGTCATCGGTGGAACAATAACTGCCCAGGGCACCATCAACTTCCATTATGACAGGAGCCTGACCGGTTTCCCCTCACTGGGCAGTTATCAGGAGATCAGCTTCAGAGACGTCATGTACTGAGCAGCTGAGAGTTTCCACGAACCCGAATTATTAGGCGAACCGATTAACTGAGAGGGCGTTCGGATGGTTACTGGAGCTTGAAACTATCCGAGCGTACCCTCGATTCCCTCCTCTGAACCCCACCCAAACCACCTGAAGCAAACACCGTTCGATCCGGACCAGGTTGAGGTCTGACTGTGCGGCATTCCCTGCTGCGTGCGGCGGCCACGACCAGCAGCTACGAGTGTACGAATGCAAGAGACTCATTACCTGTCATCTCTACTGTGAAACTGCTTTTTGGTGATCCACCCCTGACGGCACTTCGTTTTTCTTCTCGCAAGTTGTTGCATGGAAGACGCAAGTTGTTGCGTGGGAGCCGCTGGGATAATTGAAATGTTGGCATATATGTACGTTATTTTCAGTGATTCCGGAAATTGTGCTTTTGGACTCCAGAGTGCTCTCACGGTAGCAGGTCCTTGACGCCCCGGTCAGGGTAATAGCTACTCGTCTCAGTTCCGCCTCCTCCCGAGACAAGTTGGAACCTACCTATCAAAAGCTGCAGGACCACTGCTCGCACGTCACGGGAGGAAACTATCTATGACAGGTTGCAAAACTTATGGCCAGCGCGGAGTGGCATTGATAATGGCTTTGATGCTGCTGTTGTTATTGACCGCCCTTGCCGCAGCGCTGGTGTTTGTGGCGAATATGGAGACGGCTGTAAACGCTAACTATCGCCGGGAGCAGGTCCTCTATTTCGCCGCCAAGGCAGGCATTGAAGAAGCACGGGACCGGCTGCTGTGGACAAATGCAACTACCCTCATAACTCCACCCCAGGGGACGTGCGCTCCTGCGGCCAACTGTTTGCCTGCCGTCCCAGCGTTTCCGGGCCCAACTACCGGTAATAACGGTGTGTTTTATGTCTTAGGCGGGACAAACCCGGCCGCAGTCACTCCCTGGACTGCAAGCACGATTTACACCGACGACGAACTCTGCCACGATCTATATGCTCTTCCGGGTCAAACCCCGGAACCAAGCGACGTGCGCTGTGTTGACGAGCCCACCGGCAACACGTGGTACAAAACGGGCACTAGCAACATTCCCTGGGCCGGCGCTGCCGCGGCCCTGCCCTACCAGTGGGTGCGCATCAGTTGGAAGTTGAATGGGTCTGTGGATAACGGCACTCCTAGTCGTATGGTTGACCCCGCCTTTCCTCCGACTAGACCAGTCTGCTGGGACGGTGTTCATGAAACCCTGCTGAACACCGCTTGGGACAGTGTTAATAATGTTCAGATTCAACTGGTCACTGGTAACACCGACTGTACACAAATGCCAAATTTGCTACCCATTCCCGGACCAGCAGCCACTCCAGTGTATCTCGTGACCTCCCTCGCCGTAGACCCGATTAGCGGGGCACGAAGAATGGTGCAGTCCGAGCTTGCCTCGCACCCCTCTACTCCATATATCTATGGCCTGTACGCTACCAGCCCGGCTTGTGGAGCACTAACAATGAGTGGCGGTGCGACTACGGATAGCTATAGTTCGGCAGGAACTCCTCCGGGAACCTATGCTGGTACCCACACGAATACAGGAGGCGACGTCGGCTCTGCCGAGAACGTGAATATCAGTGGCAATGGCACTATAGTAGGCGGCTCGATTGGAGTACCAACTGCCACAACGGGTGCCTGCCCTGCCGGTCTTACCACCACTCAACCCAATAACGGAATGGTAGCCGGTCAGACCCCCCCCAATACTTTGATTGCAGCTGGCCCGTTTGTGTTCGCGACACCGCCCCGACCTAGCGGCACAACGAACACCCCCTACAATCTGACAAAGCCTCCGGGTTGCCCCACTAGCTTTTGCATGGTTCCGGGTACCTACGGCGATGTTTCGCTCAACGGAGCAAACAAGGTACTGACGTTAGCTCCCGGCGTCTATAACCTCAACAGTATTTCTGTAAGTAGCAGTGGTACGAGTGTCCAGATCAGTCCGCCGGGTGCTGTGGTCCTGAATATTGCTGGACAAGGAACTATGGCGTCAGCACCAGTTAGTTTCAATAGCAACGGATCTATTGTAAATACCAGCGGCATTGCCAATAACTTCCAGATCAATTATGGAGGCACTGGCACCATCACGCTTGCGGGGGGAACCACCGCGTACGCCGTCGTGAATGCTCCCAATGCCACTGTTAACCTATCGGGGACTGGGAATGCCCCGGCAGCTCTTTTTGGTGCTGTGATTGGCTCGACGATAACGATGTCTGGTCACTTTAACTTCCACTACGACCTGAATACGAAAATTGCTCCTCCATCAACGGGGAGTCTGAACGAGATTAGCTTCAGAGACGTCGCATACTGAGGAGCCGAAAGCTTTCGGTGAACCGATTAACTTAGGGGGACGTTCGGATGGTTGCTGGAGCTTGAAACCATCCGAGCGTACCTCGCTTGTTTTCTCTGAACCCCACCTAATCACCCGAAATAAAAACCGTTCAGTCCAGACCAGGTTGAAGTGTGACTGCGCAGCTGCTCTTCTTACACTGCCAGGCGGACCCCTGGCGGCGTCGCGCTAAGCGGCAGTCGAACGTCTTGCGCAGAAATTTAAGAGCCGACAAGGGGCTGAAAGAGCACGTTTTTTCGGCGCGCTTTGACGGTTCGTGTAGACCGGCTACGACACGACTCGAAGCCGGCGCCACTTCAAAACGAATCCGAACTTGAAGTTTTCTTGGTGCTCATTAGGCCGGGCGCTGGCGTTCTGTGCTCAGTCTAGGATACAGTTCGTCAACGGCGCGCCTTTTCATTCCTGATTTTCGACTGTGTACAGACCTGATTATCTGGAGCCGGCATGAAGCTGAATGCATACCTGGTGAAGAGCACGGTAGTGGCTGCTCTGGGCGGTCTTCTATTTGGCTTCGACACTGCCGTCATCTCTGGTACGACGGGCGCTCTCAGACAAACCTTCCAGCTTTCGCCAGGTATGTTGGGCATAACAGTCGCCAGCGCTCTTTGGGGAACCGTCATCGGGTCAATGCTGGCAGGGTTTCCGGGCGACAGGCTTGGTC
Source organism: Acidobacteriota bacterium (assembly GCA_003225595.1). GTDB lineage: Bacteria > Acidobacteriota > Terriglobia > Terriglobales > Acidobacteriaceae > Gp1-AA124. The sequence goes on from QIAR01000272.1 coordinate 3,300, forward strand.
GACGTGACAGCCTGCGGCTCATGGCCATCTTGTATTTCGTCTCCGCATTGGGCTGCGCGGCAGCATGGAACTGGCCTTCACTGGTAGCGTTCCGTTTCATCGGTGGACTCGGGATCGGTGGCTCCTCGGTTCTTGGGCCGATGTACATTGCTGAGATTGCCCCTGCGAAACTGCGCGGCCGCCTGGTCGGCCTTTTCCAGTTCAACGTCGTATTCGGTATCCTCGTGGCCTACTTCTCAAATTACCTGATCGGGCTCCAAGGTTTTGGAGTTTCGGAATGGCGCTGGGAGCTTGGGGTAACGGCGATTCCCGCAGCACTGTTTTTCCTGATGTTGTTTGGAATTCCCAGGAGTCCGCGCTGGTTAGTCAAGAAGGGACGAGTGGCCGAAGCAAGAACCGTGTTGCAGATGACGGGAGAGGAGAACTTCGAGCAAGAACTTCAGGAAATCGTGGAATCGATTCGTGTCGAAGAAATGCAAGCGGGAGAGAAGCTCTTCTCTCGAATACATCTCTTTCCCATCTTCCTGGCCGTGAGCATCGCAATGTTCAACCAGCTCTCCGGAATCAATGTGATCCTTTATTACCTGAATGACATCTTTGCCCACGCTGGTTTCAGCAAGGTATCTGGCAATCTTCAGGCGGTAGCCGTGGGCGGCACTAATTTGATTTTCACCATGGTCGCAATGTCTGTGATTGACAGGATCGGCCGCAAGACTCTGCTTTTGGTTGGCTCGGTCGGTACAGCGGCGTGTCTCGCCGGGGTCTCGGCAATCTTCTTCACCGCTCGCCATGAGAATCTTCTGCTTTGGCTGCTGATCGGCTACATCGCATTTTTTGCGTTTTCTCAAGGCGCCGTCATATGGGTCTACCTCTCGGAAGTTTTCCCTAATACTGTGAGGGCCAAAGGGCAAAGCTTAGGCAGCTTTACGCACTGGATCATGAATGCCCTCATCTCCGGGACATTCCCTCTGATGGCAGCTTCTTCTGGCGGCTATCCCTTTGTTTTCTTCTCGCTGATGATGGTCGCGCAGTTCTTCGTGGTTTTGTTGGTGTATCCGGAGACCAAAGGCGTGTCTTTGGAAGAAATGCAGAAGAAGTTGGAATTAGCTAAACCTTCGGCCTGA
>QIAR01000273.1 GCA_003225595.1 Acidobacteriota bacterium
ATGACTTGCCTACCATGACCCGCAAAGGCGCGGAGCCCTGAGTCTCGCTCGGCGGGGGGAGCGCTGTGGTTGCGGTGCCCCCAGGCGTTTGGCTAGCCGTCTGGCTGGAAGGGACCGGCTGCTGCGTCTCTTGCTGAGCTGCAGGCGGGTTCTGGGCAGCAGATTGCGGTCCGGACTGGGCTATTGCGCTTGCCAATAAAAGAATCAGGCTTGCCGTCACCCCAAAAAGTAGTCGGGGAACGTTCATCTGTGATTTTCTCTCCCAAGCGAGAAGCAATTCGATCTCGTGCACAATGCGGGCTGAGTTCTTAGAACTTCACTTTAAATTAATCTCTTTTCTGTCATTCCCGCGAATCACTTCAATGGTGATAGTCTCCGGCCGAGGCGGGACTACGACCGAGGCTTTCTTGACCCTGGGCCGGGGTGGCGGCGGGGGCGCTGTCAAATTGCGGTACAGCGCTCCAGTCTTCACGGAGACAAGGCCTTCCTGGCGTGTATCCAGAGGATTGCGCAACGCCAACTGGATGCGGCCTTCGGTGCTGGCCAGGGTCAGCTTCTGCGCATCATCGGGGGAAACGAGCAAAGTAATCACTGGAGCCATTTGCGCTTCACCGGCCGCGTTGCGCTCCAGCCGCTGACCGGCGGCGATCACACCAACGTTCTCCAGGACGGTGGTTGTTTGATGCTCACCACTCCCGGGAGCGCCAGTCAGCAGCACATCCACTCGTGTTCCCGGCTGAACAAAGCCAGCTACCCCCACAACTTCGTTCACCCGCACTGAAACTGCGCGCATACCCGGTGGAATCAGTCCTGGCAAGCCATAACCTGCGTTTTCCGCAGCCAGCTTGTTGGGCAGGACAAACTCACCTTTTCCGATCGGCAGAATGACGCCCCGTCCCAGCACTTGCCGTGGCTTGGAGTAGTAGCCCGGAGGTGCATTTGCAGCGGGGAATTTCATTACCTTGATGTCCTTGTCTTCGACTTTGGCCCCTACTGCGATCTCGCCTGCGGCGACCACCACGTCCACACCAGGGTCGCTAGTACCTCTCTTAGCCTGCAGTTGGTTGTACACGGTATAGCTCACAAACGCTCCCAGCGCCAATGCCAGGAATCCGATAATTAATAGTCGAGTGCGATTCATCACTGCTCCTCAAAGCAGTCAAATTGCCGTGCTCGGTCTCGCTGGTGCGCAGGTCGCAGCTTGAAATCCTATCAACACCCGCCACTTCCCTCCTTGCCTCGCGATGACGACAGCACTCCTTCGATACCAATGCAAAGGTACCGCTGATTACCGTAAATTTGTTGTAGTCGTCAAAATTGGGCGTGGCACAGCCAGCGTTCGGTGGTTGGGCCGCCTCCCATGCCGCACTATCTTACGCCAGCCACGAGTCTGTTTGTTGATTGTCAGCAATCGAGCCCGGTCCTTGCCGGGCAGGTGCTATTGCTTAATTGAGCTGGCGACCGACGAGAACACGGTATTGGCGTTGGACCCGATCAGCCGTATCGTACCCACCACAATGACCAGGATCACCGCGAGCATTACCGCGTATTCCGCGATGTCCTGTCCTTCATTTTCCTGACAAAGTCTACGGAGAGTGTCTTTCATTTTCCTCCTCCATACGGACCAGGGCTCTCAGCCGAGCCCCAGATCTCCAGACTATTCTGGGTGCGCTCCCGCTCTTTGCGAGACCGGATTTCTTTCCCTTGTGAATCAATGGCTTGCAAGAGGAAAGTGATCCCCATCTGGAACTACTCTATCCATCATAACCTGACGCCCTTGCGCTTGGGAGACAATTTGGTACACATTTTAGGCCCAACCCGGTCAGGGTATTGCACAATACTTTCTCGAGGGTTGATCTCGTTAAGGGTTTCCAAAATTTTTCGGTACGCGATGTGGGTGCCGAAGCGCGCCCGCCCTGGAGAATGCCCGTCCAAGTCGTATTCCCGGTCTGACGCTCCGTTTCCATATCGAAAAGATAAGTTTGTGCTCGCAGATGACTGTTCCGTCCAGGTCAGCAGCAGGTCGCCTTAGAAAGCAAGAGAATTCGGGCTGGGATAGAATGCAAGCCTTCAGGAACAGACACTTGTAAATTTGAAGTCAGCTCGAGAATGCTAGCCAGTAAACTGAAATTCGTTTTAATCCTTTACCTTGGCAGCATGATCTTTCTCCACGTTTTGCTGTTTCTATACGTCAAACAGCAGGCCAGGGACGGCTATTCAGACTTCAGCATTTTCTATGGTGCGGCGAGGATCCTGCTCTCCGGTCAGGGTGGCCATCTCTACGAAAATGGACTTCAGCTCGAGGTACAGCGACAATTTGCTCCCGTAGCGCGTGCCCATGATGGACCGCTACCTTATAACCACCCTCCGTTTGAAGCACTCTTCTATCTGCCATTCAGTTATCTGCCGTATTGGCCGGCCTATCTGGCCTGGGGGAGCGTGAATCTACTTCTGCTTTGCGGGACGCTGTTCCTGCTGCGCAGGCATTTGCAATCGGTTTTTAGGTTTTCCCCGTGGGTACCCTTTATGGCTATCCTCGGCTTCTTTCCTGCGGCTGTCGCCGTGATGCAGGGGCAGGATTCGATTCTGCTGCTGATGTTATACAGCCTTACCTTTCTCGCTATGACCAGAGGCTCAGAATTCGCAGCTGGCTGCTGTCTCGCCTTTGGTTTATTCAAGTTCCACCTGGTGCTTCCATTTGTTGCCATCCTTTTGCTTCGCAGGCGGATGAAGTTTATCCTCGGTTTCCTACTGGTTGCGGGGCTGCTGGTGCTGCTCTCTGCGGCCCTCGTTGGGTGGAAAGAATTGGTGGAGTATCCGCGATACGTCTGGCAAGTCAATCAGTCACCGCCAATCAAAGTGATTTGGCCTCGGAACATGCCCAATTTGCGCGGCTTGATCGCGGGCTGGACGGATCGTCGCCCCACGCCATTCTGGCTGGATGCCCTCATCCTCGTCACCAGCTCGTGGGCGCTTCTGTGGGCAGCGAAGAGGTTCGACCCCGCCCAATGGCGCGATTCGAGAACCTCAGCCATGGCATTCGCCTTGGCAGTGATAGTCACGTTCCTGGTGGGATACCACGGGTACAGCCAGGATCTCAGCATTCTCTTGCTTCCACTGCTGCTCGTGGCGGAATGGTTGTTCGGCGGTTGGAAGCCAAATGCGTGGATTCGATGGTCGCTGCTGGCGTGTTTGGGCGTGCTCTTCTGCACTCCTATTTACGTTGCACTCGTCTTCCAGTTGAAGCATTTAAACGTGCTGGCAGTCGCTCTGTTGCTTCTAGCGGTTAGCTTGGGACGAGCCCTGAAATCTGAGCAGAAGGAAGAGCCTGTGACGGTTCCCCTGGCGGCGAGTTAGGCTCCTCAAATATCGATATCACGGGCCCTTGTTAAAACTCCTTCGTCCCCCATTGCGGAGCGGCGCAAGTCGCTTTGGTGCTCTTGGTCGGCTCAGCACAACCACCAACATGGGTAAATACATATACAAAACCGCCCACCTTCCCACCTGTGTGAAGCTGTGCGGAATGTGATACCAGCGCCAGATGCCTGCTCCCCAACTGAAGAATACGGTCGCCAGGATTTCCCGTCGCGATTTTGGAATCAGCCAGAGAATGAATGCATCGAAGAACCAGCGTTGCGGCATCAGGGCGGTAAGCAAGAGCAAAAGCGCATCACGATCTCGATAGCGGATCAGCGCCAGCAGGATCAACGGGCCGGGAAAAACGAATATTGGGATGAAGTGCTCATAGTAGCCGAACTGATGCAGCCACAGAATCGGCCATTTTGGCATCACGACCAGACTCAATACGCCAAGTGTCATGCACGCCAGAACGCCGCGCCGGCTCATGTGAGTAAGGAACACTGGCAATCCGATTTGCGGCTTTGCCATGGTTGCTACCAGCAGCAGAGGAAAGAAGGCGCTGGCCGCCACCAGCGGCGACCATTGCGCGGTTAGAATTGCTGCCCAGTAGGGATAAGCCAGGAAAACTAATAATCGATGATAACCATTCCGCATTAGCCCAAACGCCAGCAGGGCCGAACTGATTCCCATAAATAGTCCCGCGGCTAACTCCGGCAACATGCGCACGAACGGCAGGCCAAAAAATGCCGCCGTTAGCGGATACTGCTCAAGCGGTGTGTCATAGGGATTGCGTCGAGCCAGCAGGTACCGCGCTGCCCGAATGGTCCAAGTGAAATCGGCGGCGCCTTGGTGAACACGGGTTAGCAAGAACCAGCAGAAAGCACCGCTGGACACCCCGATCACCACTGAAATTGCAATCCGCGATCGCATAAAGATTCCGCCGCATAAGTTGTAACATGGGCCGTCACATAGGGGCATGTTTGACTGCGTATGACTCTGATACCAAACACTACAACTTGTCATCCCAAGGGCTTCAGCCGGCGAGGAATCTGCAGTTGCAGCGCAGGAGTAAATGCACATCCCTCGGGGGCTGAATCCTCGCCCGGAAAGAAAAGTTACAAAATCTCTGAGGATGTCCAGTCCACATCGAATCCGAATTTTGCGCCATAAGCCCCAACTCGCCCTTGTCCTTTCGCTGTTATCGGCGGTGAGTACGTGGTTTTATGTTCAGCGAATACTAGTCCCGCATCAGTTGGCGGAGGCAGCCGCCCACGGTCGCCCGCGTGGCAATCTGTCCGATCTCTACCCTCGCTGGCTTGGCGCGCGAGAACTGCTGCTGCATCACCGCGATCCATATAGTGCCGAAATCACGCGCGAGATTCAGATTGGCTATTACGGGCGTCCGCTCGATCCCACTCGCCCCGCTGATCCTAAGGACCAACAGGGTTTCGCCTATCCCGCCTACGTGATTTTTCTGCTGGCACCGATCATTCATCTTCCCTTTGAGATCGTGCAGGTCGGCTTCCGCTACCTGCTCTGGTTACTGACTGCGGCCAGCGTTTGTCTATGGCTGCGATTCTTGCAATGGCGACCGCCAGCCTCGTTGTTGGGAATCTTATTCATGTTGACCATGAGCAGTTTTCCTGCAGTGCAGGGATTCAAGCTCCAGCAGTTGAGCCTGCTG
>QIAR01000351.1 GCA_003225595.1 Acidobacteriota bacterium
ATAAGCAGCTTGCAAGCTGGGTCGAAGAAGTTGCGCACATGTGCAAACCGGACCGCGTTTATTGGTGCGACGGTTCCGGCGAGGAATATCAGGCGATGCTGCGGCTGATGGTCTTGGCGGGTATTGCTATCCCGCTCGCTCCGGAAAAGCGGCCCAACAGCATTGTGGTCCGGTCGAACCCTGGCGACGTGGCCCGGGTTGAGGACCGAACCTTCATTTGCTCGCGAACCCAGGATGACGCTGGTCCGACCAACAATTGGGAAGATCCCGCAAAGATGAAGGAGCAGCTGAAGGCGCTCTACACTGGATCGATGGTCGGCCGCACCATGTACGTCATTCCCTACAGCATGGGTCCCATCGGGTCCCACATCGCAAAGATTGGGGTTGAGATCAGCGACTCGCCGTACGTTGTTGCAAATATGCACCTCATGGCCAGGGTCGGCACCCGCGTGCTTGAAGTCCTCGGTGAGGATGGTGAGTTCGTGCGCGGGCTGCACTCCATCGGCGCCCCGCTAGGCCCGACCGAACAGGACTCCACCTGGCCCTGCAACGCCGAGCACAAGTATATCTGCCACTTCCCTGAAACCCGCGAGATCTGGTCTTACGGTTCCGGCTATGGCGGCAACGCCCTGTTGGGCAAGAAGTGCCACGCGCTGCGCATCGCCTCCGTGCAGGCGCGCGACGAAGGTTGGATGGCCGAGCACATGCTCATCCTGAAGCTGACCAACCCCTCCGGCGAGATCAAATATATGACCGGCGCGTTCCCATCGGCCTGCGGCAAAACCAATTTGGCCATGCTGGTCCCGACAATCCCTGGCTGGAAAGTGGAGACGATCGGCGACGATATCGCATGGATGAAGGTCGGCGCGGACGGCCGGCTCTACGCGATCAATCCGGAGTACGGCTTCTTCGGCGTGGCACCGGGTACGAACATGAATTCGAACCGGAATGCCATGCTCACTATCAACAAGAACTCCATCTTCACCAATTGCGCGGTGACCCCTGATGGTGACGTGTGGTGGGAGAGGATGACGGACGATAAACCGGCCGAATTGATCGACTGGCTGCGGCGGCCGTGGACTCCGACGTCTGGCCGTAAAGCGGCCCATCCCAACGCGCGGTTTACCGCTCAAGCCAAGCAGTGCCCGGTCATCGCGCCAGAGTGGAAAGATCCGAAAGGCGTGCCCATCGACGCGATCCTCTTCGGTGGCCGGCGTGCGGGCATCGTCCCCCTGGTTACTGAAGCCTTCAATTGGCAGCACGGCACTTTTCTGGGCGCGACTGCCAGCAGCGAAACGACAGCCGCGACTACGGGCACAGTCGGCCAACTCCGCCGTGACCCCATGGCCATGCTCCCGTTCTGCGGCTACCACATGGGTGATTACTTCGCACACTGGCTCAAGATCGGCGCGCAGTTCGAGCCATCGAAGCTGCCGAAGATTTATTACGTGAACTGGTTCCGCCAGGACGAAAACGGCAAGTTCCTGTGGCCGGGCTATGGCGAAAATAGCCGCGTGCTGAAGTGGATCTTTGAGCGGTGCGACGGCAAGGCGCACGCCGTCGACACGCCCATCGGCCGGCTCCCCACCCCAGCCGACCTCGATACTCATGGCCTGAACATCCTGGCCGCCGACATCGCCAAGTTACTCAGCGTCGACATCGAGGGTTGGCTGGCCGAGGCGCCGCTGATCAGGGAGCACTTCGCCCAGTTCGGCAGTCATCTTCCCGAAGGCTTGAACCGTGAGGTTGCTGGTCTTGTGCAGCGGCTCGAGTCGGCGAAGTAGACTTGAAACAATTCCGCCCGCACAACCGCCATGCTCCAGTGACTGGTTTGGAAAACAGATCCTCATCCCCCATGTGTAAACCACCAAGAGAATTCAGAGAAAAAGGGGCAAAGAAGTTTTCCACAGCTCACAGTTCCCAGCCTGGCGATTCTTTTTTGGCTGCATCTAAAGAAGAATGAATTCCACACGATCGCGTCCTGGCCTCACAGTCGCGGAATTGTTGGCCTCCTGGTGGAGCATTTTGCGTGGCCGGGCACCCATGCTGTCCATCGAAATCACTCGCGAATGCCCGCTCCACTGCCCCGGATGTTATGCCTACGGCGATGAGCACCTGGGAGGCGAGGTCAGATTGCGTGATCTTTCAGATTTCCGAGGAGACGCTCTAGTTGAGGGTGTGCTGGAATTGGTGCGGCGACATCGTCCTCTTCACGTCTCACTGGTTGGCGGTGAACCACTGGTCAGGCACCGCGAGCTAAGCCGGATACTCCCGATCCTGAGTGAGCGAGGGACGTTCACACTGGTCGTCACGAGCGCAGTTATTCCCATACCTCAGGAGTGGATGAGCCTGCGGCGAGTACGGGTAGCGGTGTCCGTCGATGGGCTTCCAGAACACCACGACGAGCGGCGAAAACCGGCTACTTACGAGCGAATCCTCCGCCATATCCAAGACCGCCAGGTCAATATCCATTGGACTATCACACGGCCCATGCTGCAACGGCCCAGCTACGTTGAAGAATATGTCTCTTTCTGGAGCTCTCGCCCGGAGGTGAACCGCATATGGGTGAGCCTTTACAGTCCACAGCAAGGCGAGCAGAGCCCGGAAATGCTGAGTTCAAAGGACCGGCAGTTTCTGGCCGAGAGATTGCCCGGTCTCCGAGAGCGCTATCCTAAGTTTCTGATGAACCCGGGTATCGCTGCAACCTTTCTCGCGCCTCCGCGAAATCCCGATGAATGTCTCTTTTCCAAGATGTCCGCCAACTATTCCGCGGATCTCAAGACCCGGGTGGAACCCTGCATTTTCGGCGGCACTCCGGACTGCAGTCAGTGCGGATGTGCCATTACCAGCGGATTGCACTGGGTAAGAACCGTCAAGCTTGCCGGACCGCTTAAAATGGACCACCTGATTAGAGCTTCGATGGGAGTGGGATCACTGATGAGCCGCTTCCGAGCAACTTCTTCAAAGCCAAAACGCTGGCAATCACCCCGGAGCCGTGAAGACAAAGCCGATCATCTCGTACGAATCAGCCCGAGTTAGTTCTGGTTGCGGTAGAAAGCGGATGTGCCTCCTCCTTAGCAGGCGACGGAAAAGCTCGATTTCACCGCAGCCTCCTTAGGCTTTGCTCAACTTTCGAGCCAACGCCACGAGGATAACTGCGCCAAGGATGGCGACCAATATGCTGGGCAGCAGTCCACCAGTAGTGTAGAAGCCCAGCAGGCGGAGGATGAAGCCGCCTACAATAGCGCCCGCGATGCCAAGGAGAATGTCCATCAGAGGGCCATAACCGGACCCTTTCATGATCTTGCCGGTTGCCCAACCTGCGATCAGGCCAACGAGGATCACCCAGATTATCCAGAACATTGAGACCTCCTCCATCTTTGAGGACGGTAATCAGCCCGCAAGTTTTTTGAAAATGCCCGACGGACAATCAGACTGTCACGGCAGCTTATTTGCGTGGCAGGAACACTGTCAAGCGGAAGGTGCCAGACCCTCCAGTGTCCGACCACTACTGACGTGCTCTGGTGTCCGCCAATCTTCGACACCACTTACGGCGTCACCTGGACCGGGGGAAGGTGCCCGGCCTCCAACTTTCAAGCTGCCTTGGGCTACTCCTTCCTCACACGAACCCTGTCTCTGTGGTTAAATCAACCCATGTTTGCCCGTAAAATCCGTGTGGAGTACGAAGACAATGGGCAACGTCATCCCTGCCCGATGAAGTGGCTGGACAGCTTCAGCATGCGCAACTTCACCAACGCCAGCGTTTTTGACGATACCCTGCCCGTGGCCGATGGATTGATGGAGATTGGAAGGCGCGTTCCCCTGGTCGAATTGAAAGATGCCATGGAGGACTGGTTCCGGCGCAAGAGCTACCTGCCGAAGGGTACGGTATTAGTCATTTCAGAAAATGAAGTTGATCGGACCCAGCAGCCGAGACCATCTGGCTAAAATAGTCTCAACCCACTTCCCTCGCTATTTGTCGTAGTGCAGCAGCGAGAACACGTCGTATCCGCTCAGCTTCTCGCGGCCTTTCAGGAAATCCAACTCGACCACGAAGCCGAGTCCGGCGATCTGAGCGCCGAGTGAGCTTGCCAGCCTTGCGGTGGCATCGGCGGTGCCACCCGTTGCGAGCAGGTCGTCTACGATGATGACGCGCTCGCCTCTCTGGATGGCGTCCTTGTGGATTTCTAGCGTGCCTTTGCCGTATTCGAGTTCGTAGTCGTATTTCGCTGTGATGGAAGGCAGTTTGCCGGGCTTGCGCACAGGGACAAATCCGGCATTGAGGCGATAGGCGAGCGCGGGTCCGAAGATGAAGCCGCGGGCTTCGATGCCCAGCACCAGATCGACCTCTTTTTCCAGATAGTGCTCTGCAAGCGCATCAATCAGAGTGGCGAATCCCCGCTTGTCCTTGAGCAGTGTTGTGATGTCGTAAAAGAGAATCCCCGGCTTGGGGAAGTCGGGGACTTCGCGGATGAGTTTCTTGAGTGGCTCACAATCGACACTCACCTTGGGCGTCATTTACCAGGCTCCTTCGATGCGGAATGTGGTGAGGCCAGAAACCGGCTTCGCTTCGAGTTCTTCAACGTTGTCCACGCGGGCAGCGCGCGGGCCCTCTCTCAGTCGAGAACGCAGGATGGCAAGCTGCTCCCGGCTGCCCATGGCCAAGATTTCCACGCTGCCGTCAGGATTATTGCGCACCCATCCGGCGATGCCCAGAATGTGCGCCTCACGTTCCACGAACCAGCGGAAACCGACGCCCTGCACGCGACCACGAACAATAAAGCGGCGGGCTTGAAGCGTGAATTTTTCGACGGATGTCATGCCAAACGTGATTGTTTGTCATTTCGAGCCGGCTTCAGCCCGCGAGGAATCTGCTGTTTGCATATTGCTCAGGAAAGCAGATTTCTCACCGGCTCAAAGCCGGATCGGAATGACCGAAAATTATAGGACGTTTGCGGCATGGCTGAACAGGCTACCGACAGGAGAGGAGGTAGCGTCCGAATTTAACCACGAAGGACACGACGGAATAAGAGCGAAACCGTAAAAAGTACCCCTTCGTGTAACTTCGTGGCCTTTGTGGTTTGTGAAATTCGGACACCATCGACAGGAGAAGGAAGAGAGCCAGAAGAACCGGAAATGGGTCGAACAGGTGTTTGGTTGGCTGAAGCAGGCTTTGACGCTGCCAATTTTGCCCTGTTAGACTCGTAGCTTGCCAGCCCACTGCAATTCACGAAGGAACTAGAAGGGGAGTTGTGCGCGCACAGACCCGACATTCACTAAAGGAAGACCG